>JBMOKR010000080.1:0-8611 GCA_049324335.1 Patescibacteria group bacterium
GGAAAAAGCCAAATATCCCGGAATGATCAAGTTAGCCACCGGCACAATCATCAGCACTCCCAGCCATTCCGGTTTCTTGAGCTCTTTGGCCACCGCCATCCAAGTTAGGATAGAAATGACGATGTTCACAATCGGCACAAAGAAAAGGACAATCCACCAGATCGGCTTCTTTCCGATTTGAAGAAGGAGAACCATATTCAGAATCGGAATCCAAGCCATCCAGCGATTTTCCGTATTGGTCTTTCTGGCCATCTTCATAAGGCAGATCGCCATATAGACATAGACGATGAGAATCAATATCAGGACGAAAATTAAGATTCCTAGTCCGGCCAGCATCATCCCTCCAGCCACGGCCGGATCGATATTTTCTGCGCCAGCTGAATAATCATAGTTGTAATCGTATTCCATAATCCACCTCCCTTGCTATTATTTTTATAATCCAATTATACCATAAAACTTGTTTTTTAGCCCTTCCTTGGATATACTGGATTCACTATGAAACTACCGCTCATCACCATCGAAGATGTCCTCAAGAATTTCCGCGCCAAACTCTCCTATCAAAGAGAGGCTTTGATTCGAAGCGCCTACGCTTTCGCCCTGGAAGCTCATCAAGGGCAAAAAAGGAAATCTGGCGAAGATTATATCCAGCACCCCCTCTACACCGCTCTTTACTTGGCCAAAATTGGTATGCGTTCCAAGACCATCACCGCCGCTCTTCTTCATGACATTCCGGAAGACACCGGAAAGACTCTCAAAGAAATTGAGGAGAAGTTCGGTCCGGAAATCGCCTTCATGGTGGATGGAGTGACAAAACTGGGGAATCTCAAACTTCGCGATATGAAAGAAGAGGCTCACCTAGAAAATCTCCGCAAGATGTTTTTGGCTATGGCTTCAGACATCCGAGTTGTTATTATCCGATTAGCCGACCGACTCCACAATATGGAAACACTGGACATCCTGACTCCGGAAAAAAAGAAACGGATTGCCCTGGAAACTATGGAGATTTACGTTCCCATCGCCAACCGTTTGGGAATTGGCGAATTTAAGGGACGCCTGGAAGATCTGGCTTTTGAACACTTGGATCCAGAGAACTTCCGCTACGTCGAAACTTTGGAAAAAGAAGAGTATGAAAAAAACAAGCAGTATCTGAATAAGGCGGTTTCAGAACTCAAGCGAGAGCTGTCCAAAGAAGGCATCCGGGTAGAAGGAATTAACGGCAGAGTAAAACGTCTTTTTCGACTTTTTCAGAAACTCAAAAGGCACGACATGGACATCAGCAAAATTTATGACCTGATTGGAATCCGCATTATTGTCCCAGAGGTGGCTGATTGTTATGAGGCGTTAGGAATCGTCCACAAAAAATACCATCCCCTTGTCGGACGCATCAAGGACTATATTTCTCTCCCCAAACCCAATGGCTATCAATCCATCCACACCACCATCTTCGGTCCAATGGGGAAGATTTTGGAAGTCCAGATTCGAACCCCTCGGATGGATTTGGAAGCGGAATTTGGAATCGCCGCCCCCTGGATCTATAGCGAAAAGAAACAAAGTCTTCTTAAAAAATTACTCTGGAAAAAAGAGACCCCTAAAATTGAAAAGGATCTAAATTGGGTAAAACAGCTTCGTGAATGGCAGATAGGATTAGGCAAGGACGACCAGGAATTTGCCGAGACTCTCAAGATTGATTTTTTCAAAAACCAGATTTTCGCTTTTACTCCACTAGGAGACATTGTCACGCTTCCTGAAGAAGCCACTCCGATTGATTTTGCTTATCGGGTCCATAGCCAGGTTGGAAGCCGAGCTATCGGAGCCAAAGCCAATGGGAAAATGGTTCCCTTCGACTATCACATCAAAAATGGAGACGTGGTTGAAATAATTACTTCTCGAGATCCCAAAAATCCCAGTCGAGATTGGCTCCGATTTGTCAAAACTTCCAACGCCAGAAGTCACATTCGAAAGTTCTTCAATAAATAAAAAGCCTCCCGGGGAGGCTTTTTATTTTCTGATTCTAACTTCTAGTTTATTTTGGAGAGAAGGTTTTCCAATTCTTCTTGGGAATAATATTCAATCAATATCCTTCCTCCCTTTTTACCGGAGCTAATCTTCACTTTGGTTCCCAACTTTCCCGTGAGCTGGTTCTCTATCTCAGCAATCTTTGGATCTTTATTTGAAATTCTTTTGTGAGCTTTGACGGAAATCTCCTGCGTCTTTTCTTCTGTCTGACGAACTGTTAAATTCCCCTTGAGAATCATCTCGAAAAGCGCCCTCTGCTTTTCTGGATTCTCTATGGCCAAAATGGCTTTAGCGTGGCCTTCAGTAATCCTCCCTTCAACAAGAGCTTTTTTTATCTCCGACGGAAGGGTGAGAAGTCTGATTTTGTTGGCTACGGCGCTCCGACTTTTTCCCACTTTCACCGCCACTTCTTCCTGACTCATTCCGAATTCCTCCATCAGCTTAAGGTAGGATTGTCCTTCTTCAATCGGATTCAAGTCGTGACGCTGGATGTTTTCAATGATAGCCAGCTCCAGTTTTTCTTGATCGTTAACTTCTCTTATGATTATCGGGACAGTTTTGAGACCAGCCAACTTGGAAGCTTGAAGACGTCTTTCTCCGGCAATCAGCTCAAACTGATTGCCTTTCTGGCTCACGACAAGGGGCTGAATTATCCCATGCTCCTTAATTGAGTCAGAAAGCTCTCTCAGCTTCACCTCCTCAAAAGTAATTCTGGGTTGATGTGGATTGGGAACAACTCGAAAAATTTCCACTTCTTGGACTTGGTTTTTCGAAGGTTCGCTGGAAACACCGGAAACCTCCCGGGAAGGAGCGCCAAAATAGTTTGTTTCGCTTCCGGCTGTTTTTTTCTTCTGAGGAATAAGCGAGGAAAGACCTCTCCCCAGGCCATAGTTTTGAGACATAAGATGAAATTTTAAATTACCAAACTACACGCTGAATTTCTTTTCTCCCTTATCCCGCTCAATCACTTCTCTCGCCAGAGATTTGTAGGACCGGGCGCCTTTTGACAGGGAGTCAAAACTCAAAATAGATTTTCCGAATCCCGGCGCTTCCGCCAAACGAACGCTCCTGGGAATAATCGAATCAAAAACATAGCCTGGAAAATGATCCTGGACTTCTTTGATGACCTGCCGACTCAAACGGTTTCGCTTATCATACATAGTCAGAAGCGCTCCCATAATCTTGAGTTCCGGCTGAAGATTGTCCCGCACAAGTTCGATTGTCTGAAGCAGTTGGCTAAGTCCTTCCAGCGCAAAATATTCCGTCTGGACCGGAATAATGACTTCGTCCGACGCCACAAGACCATTGATAGTCAGCAGTCCCAAGCTGGGTGGAGAGTCAATAATGATGTAGTCGTAGTTGGTCCGGATTTCCCGAAGGACATTATAGAGGCGAAATTCCCGATTATCCATATGGACCAGTTCAATTCCGGCTCCGGCCAAATCTTGAGAAGCCGGGATGATGTCATGCGGAAGACCCTCAGACCGAAAGATCACCTGTCCTGGATGCTCGCCCAAAACCATAGCGTGATAGAGACTCTTGGGAGTTTTTCGAATATCAACGCCCAGGCCGGACGAAGCATTTCCCTGCGGATCGAGATCCACTAGCAAAACAAACTTACCGGCCTGGGCCAAATAAGTCGCTAAATTGATAGCTGAGGTGGTCTTTCCCACTCCGCCTTTCTGGTTGACGAGAGATATGATTTTTGCCATAATGCTCAAGTACATTATACTATATTTAGAAGCAAAACCCAAAGAATGCCTCGGTGGCCCGCCCGGCATTGCCTTCGGCTCAGCCGATGGCGGACGGGCAAACACACACACTAAAAATATATAATGCCTCGGTGGTGAAATTGGTATACACGCAGCACTCAAAATGCTGTAGTCGCAAGGCTGTGAGAGTTCGAGTCTCTCCCGAGGCACAAGTTTTACTGAAATTTTTGTCTGTTTGTCAAAATCTTTGATTTTGCCACAAACAGGAATCCGCCTTGGGTGGATGAGTCCCCGCCTGCCAGAGCCTTCGGCTCAGTCGATGGCGGGCAGGTCTCCCGAGGCACAAAAACCCGTCGCTCGCGAGCGACGGGTTTTTCTTTTTGAGAGATATCTATCGCCATAAATACAATCCCAGTATCGCCCCAGCCAAAACCAGCCGGTACCAAAAGAATATGGCATAGCTGGTCTTTTCCACAAATTTGAGAAGATATTTTATGGCCAGATAACCGCTCAGGGTTGAAACAAGGACTCCAACAAACATAACCAAAGTAAACTCATTTCGAAAAAGTTCCGGCAATTTGTAAATAGTCGCTCCGAAAATAATCGGCGTAGCCAAAAGGAAAGAGAAACGAGCGGCGCTGACGCGACCGAGTCCCAACGCCAGTCCGGCCGTTATGGTCGCGCCCGATCTTGAAACTCCAGGAATAATCGCCAAGGCTTGAGAAAGTCCGATGAGGAGAGCGTCCTTCCAGGTTATTTTTTTCAAATCTTTCCTATGTTTGGAAAACTTATCTACCAAATACAAAATTAGGCCCACAAAACCAAGAGTAAACGCTACGAGGAGCGGACTGCGAAAGACCGTCTCCGCTCTCTCTTCTAAAAAATATCCCGCCAAAACTCCCGGAATCGTCGCCAAAACCAAAAGCCATAAAGTATTTTTCCCGTAGCTATTAGTTATTAGTTCTTCGTTTTTAGTTTCATTTTTAAGCACTCGCTTAAAAATCTCCATCCAGTCTTTCCAAAAATACCCGCCTACCGCTAGAAGTGTTCCGGCATGGAGCGCCACGTCAAAAGATAGTCCTGGATCAGAAAACCCGAAAAGCCAGGGAGTGATTACCAAGTGCCCAGAACTAGAGATGGGCAAAAACTCCCCTAATCCTTGAACGAGACCTAGAATAATAGCTTGCCAAATTGAAATTTCCATAATTATTTCTTGCCCACTAAAATTATATTCTTCCCACCTATGGTATCACACCTCTCCACTTGAAATCCAGCCTTTTCTGCTAAATTTTTCAGCTTCTCTTCTGAAAAAACGAAGTGATATCTCTGAAATTTTTTTCCTTCATTGTTTTCAAATGAGATGTAAGCTTCGTCGTCCGAGATAGTCTCCCATCTTTTAGAAGACAAGATATTTTTTTGGTCTAGATTCCAAACAGTCAGAACAACAGTCCCTCCTGGCTTTAGCCGATCATATAACTCTTTGATTTTTTTCCCTTGATATTCTCTCGGAAAGTGATGAAAAACCGCCAGGGAAAAAATGACATTGAAATAATTTACCGGAAATGGTAAGCTTGCCTCGGCTTCAATCTTAGAAAACTGACCTTTGAAATCAGGATATTTCTCTTTAGCTTTTTGAATAAGTTTCAGAGAAACATCCACCCCGTGATACTCAATATTTTTGTCTTTCAGAATTTCCAAGAGTCTTCCGTTTCCACAGCCAAAATCCAAGACTTTATCGCCATTTTTGGCCAAATCGGCGATAAATTCCAATTCTTTCCAAAAGAATTTCCGAGTCTGAGAAAACTTATCCGCCACGCTGTCATACCCCTCCTCGATTTCTTCTAGAATTTTAAGAGTATTTTGATCCATTCCTTAATCCTCCCTCTCCTTACGAAGGAGAGGGCTGGGGTGAGGTTAATATATGACTAAAGCTTACGACAACTTCATAAAGCTGGCAACTAAAGAATCTTTCCAGAATTCGAAAGATTTTTTACGCTTCAAAAAACAAACCGCTGGAAAGCTTGGATTCCAACCTCCCACCAATGCCGACCTCAGGGACTATTATGAAAAGATGCTTGCCAAAAAGAAAATTCGAAGAAATCCAGCCTTAGAAAAAATGCTTTTCAGTAAAAAAATCCGCACCGCTTCCGGCGTAGCGGTCGTGGCCGTCCTCACCAAGCCCTACCCTTGTCCCGGAAAATGTATCTACTGCCCCAGCGAAAAAGCTATACCCAAAAGCTATCTATCGAATGAACCAGCCGTTATGCGCGCCGTTTCTGCTAAATTTAATCCTTTTACCCAGGTCCAAAGACGTCTCCGCGCGCTAGAGCTCAACGGTCATCCAATCGACAAAATCGAGCTCATCGTCATGGGCGGAACCTTTTCCTATCTGCCCAAAAAGTACCAGAAAAAATTCATTACGGAGTGTTTCCGGGCTTGTAATGATTACACCAGTCATAAAGTCCATAAGGTCATAAAGTCCATAAAGTCGCTAAAAGCAGAACAAAAGAAAAATGAAACTTCGCGCGTCCGCATTGTCGGACTCACTCTTGAAACCCGCCCAGATTATATCAATGAAAAAGAAATTTTGAATTTCCGGAATCTAGGCTGCACCCGAGTAGAACTGGGCGTCCAGAGCATTTTTGATTCGGTTTTAGAAAAAAATAAGCGCGGACACACTATCCGAGAAACTATCCGCGCCACCAGGCTCCTCAAAGACGCTGGATTCAAGATCAACTATCATATGATGCCCGGCCTTCTAGGTTCAACTCCAAAAAGAGACGTGGAGATGTTCATAAAACTTTTTGAGAGTCAAGACTTCCAGCCAGATATGCTTAAGATCTACCCCACCATCGTGAACGATAAGTCCGAACTTTGGAAAATCTGGAAAGCTGGAAAATATCAGCCACTCACAAACAAGCAATTTGAAAAAATAATCCTGGAAATAAAAAATAATATCCTCCCTCCTTATGTCCGCCTCCAACGTCTCATCCGTGATGTTCCAGAAAGCGAAATCTCGGCCGGACCCAATATCTCCTCAAAACAAAATCCGGGTGTCAATGTATTCGTTGTCGGGAAGTTGGCCAGGATTATATCAAGAAAGAAAAAATTGTTCTCGACCGGATTGATTATAAGGCTTCCGGTGGCCAGGAAATTTTCCTCCAGTTTATTTCAAAGCCCCCTCTCCTTACCAAGGAGAGGGCTGGGGTGAGGTCTGAAAAACTCTTTGCTCTTCTTCGCCTCAGGATTCCCGGCAATAAAAACCACTTTATCCCGACCCTTCAAAATTCGGCCATTATCCGAGAAATCCATACCTACGGAAATTTAGCTAAAATCAACCAAAGAAACGCCCTTTCTCCCCAACACCAAGGCCTAGGAAAAAAGTTAATTCAAGAAGCCGAGCGAATTGCCCGAGAAGAATTCCGAATGAAAAAAATCGCTGTCATTTCCGGAGTTGGCGTCCGCGACTACTACCGCAAACTCGGCTATCGCCTCAAAGACACCTATATGCTAAAATCTTTGTAAGGAAAGATAAAAAATAAAGATAATCCGCCATTAGCTGCCCCTGTCATTCCCGCGAAGGCGGGAATCCAGTGTGGAAAACAAATGAAGAACTACTGTGTGTACATTTTGGCCAGCGAGAGAAATGGAACACTATACATTGGAGTAACTTCTGATTTAATAAAAAGAGTTCAAGAGCATAAGGCTAAATTGACAGATGGTTTTACTAAAAAATATGGAGTTGATAAGCTAGTTTATTACGACCAGACTAATGATATTAATTCGGCTCTAGCCAGAGAAAAAGCCATCAAGAAATGGAATAGAGCGTGGAAAATAAAACTAATCGAAAAAGAAAATCCTAATTGGAATGACCTATACTTTAATATAATCCAGTGACTGGATTCCCGCCTTCGCGGGAATGACAAAGAATAATAATTAACAATAAAAAAATGCCAAAAATAATCATCGCTTCTGGTCCCGTCATTGTCGAAGAGGGAAGAGTCCTCCTCGACCAACACGGAGACACTGACTTTTGGAAATTCTGTGGCGGAAGACTCGACGACCTTGAGGAAAGCCTTGAAGAAGGCGCCAGGAAAAGAGCTAAAGAAGAGCTCGGAGTTGATCTGGAAATCCTCGATCCAGCTCCATTTATTACCTACACCCAAAAAGAAACTCCCGAAGGAGTTCTGGATATTATTCTAGTCCACTTTCTCGCCAAGAGAATCGGTGAAATCGTGCCCGGAGCAGAAATCAGAAAATGGGATTGGCTCCCACTTGAAACAATTGAGCAAGAAGATTTGGCTCCCAACATCCTTCCAGTCCTCAAGCACTTTGGATTTTTGAAATAAAATCTAAAATCCCTTTCTTGTCCAATCTCGCTTTTTCCAAAATTTCTTCTCGACTGCCATGAGGTAAGAATTTGTCCGGAAGGCCGAGGTTCCTAACCGAAACTTTTATATTTTTTCTTGCCAAAAATTCATTGACAGCGCTTCCTGCTCCGCCAGAAACAACATTATCTTCCACCGTCACGAAGTATTGATGTGTCTTGGCTAATTCTTCGACAAGTTCCTCGTCGAGTGGCTTTACGAATCGCATATCCGCCAATGTCGCGCCCAATTCCTCAGCTACTTTTTGGCAATTATCCAGAAGCGCCCCGAAGGACAAGATGGCGATTTTCTTGCCGACTCTCACAATCCTTCCTTTTCCCAACGCTATCTTCATATCTTCGGCCTTTTTCCTATCATATTCTTCATTCCCTCCTCCCCGCGGATAACGGACCGCCACCGGCCCATCGTATTCATACCCCCATTCGAGCATGGCGAAACATTCATTGAGGCTCGAGGGAGCCAGGATGACTAAATTCGGCACCGCTCGCATGAACG
>JBMOKR010000081.1:0-8393 GCA_049324335.1 Patescibacteria group bacterium
CATTGCCACAAGGAAGAAAAAGAGTTTTTTGTCTGTTTGAAAGGTAATCTGACTGCCACAATAGATAAAGGAGAAGGAATGGAAGAGCTCCTGATGCGGGAAGGAACCGCTTTCTACATTGGAAATTATGTCTGGCACGGTTTCCGCGCCATGTCACCCGATACTATAATGCTAGCTCTCAGTTCCACAAACTACAATCCTGACCGATCGGATTATATTGAGGATTATGAAAAGTACAAAGAAATAATCGCATGAAAAGGAAAGTTCTCATAATCGGAGTCAGGGGGATGCTTGGACAGGAACTCGTGAAAACTTTCGAGAAAGATAAGGAGTACGAGGTTATAGCTTGGGATAGAGAAGACATCGACATCTCAAAATTTGATGAAGCAAGCTCTAAAATTGAGGAGCTCAAACCTGGAATTATCCTGAACTGCGCGGCTTATAATGATGTCGATGGGGCAGAAAGCGAAGAAGGATTCGAGTTGGCTAAAAAAATCAATGGCGAAGCGCCGGGGAATCTGGCTAAAATTGCCAAAAAGATTGGAGCCATGCTTGTCCATTATTCTTCTGATTACGTCTTTTCTGGAGAACCGGAGATTCCGGAACCCCAGGGATGCACCCATCACTGTGCTTCTTGCGGACTGCATGAAGGTTTTGTTCCGCAAATTGGATTCAAGGAGGATGACCAACCAGCCCCAGTCTCCAAATATGGAGAGAGCAAGCTCTTAGGCGAAGAAAATATCCAAAAGAACTGTGAGGCATTTTATATCATCCGTCTGTCCAAGCTCTTTGGAAAACCAGCTCAATCAGAAGGAGCTAAAAAAAGCTTTTTCGAGACGATGTTGGAATATGGGAAAAAGGGAGAGGTTAGAAAGCTGGTGGATGAGGAGACTTCTTGTTTCACCTACGCCCCGGATTTAGCCAAGAAGACCAAGGAAATCATCGATTCTGGGAAAGCCTTTGGCATCTATCATATCGTCAATAGTGATCCCTGCACTTGGTATGAAGCAGCTGTAGAATTGTATCGGCAAGCCGATATCAAGACAGAACTTATTCCAGTCGCTGGCGATGAATTTCCTCGTCCGGCCAAGAGGCCATACTATAGCGTCCTCATCAACACCAAACTCAATCCAATGAGAAGTTATAAAGAAGCCCTAAAAGAATATCTCAAGAAATAAGCTACTAATTACGAATCTGTACGAATATACTAATCTAAAATTCGTACATTCGTATATTAGTATTTAATTGGTAATTAGTAGCAATGTTATGAAAAATCTCAAAAAGCAAGATCCGCAAATCTACAAAGCCATCCAGGGAGAACTTAAACGCCAGCAAGAAGGAATGGAACTTATTGCCAGTGAGAATTATGTTTCAGGGGCTGTTCTAGAAGCCTTGGGAAGCGTTCTGACTAATAAATATAGCGAGGGATACCCTGGAAAAAGATATTATGGAGGGCAAGAATATATCGATATTGTCGAAAACCTAGCCATCGAAAGAGCTAAGAAGCTCTTTGGCGCCGAACACGTGAATGTTCAGCCACTTTCCGGAGCGCCGGCCAACATGATTGCCTATAGCGCCGTCTTAAAACCTGGAGACAAGGTTTTAGGGATGGATCTTTCTCATGGCGGCCACCTTACCCATGGGCATCCTGTAACTCTCAGCGCCAAAGTCTATAATTTCGTGAGATATAAGACCGGGAAGGATGGAAAGATAGACTACGCCGAACTTGAAAAAATGGCTCGGAGGGAAAAACCCCAGATGATACTAGCTGGATTTTCTGCTTACACCAGACAGCTAGACTACAAGAAATTTGCCACTATCGCCAAGAAAGTCGGAGCTATTACCATGATAGATATTGCTCACATCGCTGGTCTCATTGCTGGAAAAGCGCTTCCTAGTCCCGTACCATATTTCGATATAGTGACTACTACGACACACAAGACTCTCCGTGGTCCGAGAGGCGGAATGATTCTTTGCAAGAAAAAATACGCAGAGGCTATTGATAAGGCTGCTTTCCCAGGTTTCCAAGGCGGTCCTCACGAGAATAATATCGCCGCTAAAGCTGTCGCTTTCAAGGAAGCGCTTCAACCCTCTTTCAAAAAATACGCTGTCCAGATAATCAAAAACGCTAAAGTTCTTGAGCAGGAGCTCAAGAGATATGAGTTTGATATCATGTTTGGTGGGACTGACAATCATATGGTTCTGGTGGACGTTTTTGGTTCGAAGGGCATAACCGGAAAAGAGACGGAAAAACTTTTAGATAAGATTGGAATCACACTCAATAAAAATATGATTCCAGATGATCCAAGAGGTCCCATGGATCCCAGTGGGGTGCGAATCGGAGTTCCAGCCGTAACTACCCGCGGAATGAAAGAGAAGGAGATCAGGCTGATTGCTAGGTGGATTAATGAAGCAATTAAAAACAAGGATGACACCAGAAAATTGAACGCGCTCCATAAAGAAGTGATTAGACTTTGTAAAAAATTTCCCATCTACTAATTGCGAATCTGTACGAATATACTAATCCAAAATTCGTACATTCGTATATTAGTATTTAATTGGTAATTAGTAGCAAATTTATATGAAAGGAATAATTCTCTCCGGCGGAGCCAACACAAGGCTTTACCCACTTACTACGACAACTTCCAAGCAGCTTCTCCCAGTCTATGACCGCCAGATGATCTTTTATCCCCTAGACATTTTAATCAAGGCTGGAATAAGAGAAATTCTCATCATAGTCGCCCCGGAGCACAGTGGTCAATACCTAAATCTCCTAGGTTCGATTTTTGAAAAATATGATGTCAAGTTAGAGTTTCGAGTTCAAAAATCACCCAAAGGTCTAGCGGACGCTTTCATTGTCGGAGAAACTTTCATTGACAATGACAATGTTACCATGATTTTGGGAGATAATATTTTTGAGGATAATTTGGCTGATAACATTAAGAGTTTTGAGAAAGGTGGAATGATTTTTGCCAAAGAAGTTTCAGATGATCCAAGTCGCTACGGAATCGTGGAATTTGATGAATCTGGAAAGGTTATTTCCATTGAAGAAAAACCAGAGAATCCTAAGAGTAATTTTTGCGTCGTTGGGGCTTATACTTATGATTCTCGTGTTATTGAAGTGGCTAAGAATCTCAAGCCGTCAGTCAGAGGCGAGATTGAGATTACCGATGTGAATAACAAGTTCTTGGAAATGGGGGAGCTTCAAGTAAAAAAGATTGAGGGAGCCTGGCTGGACGCCGGAACTTTCGATTCACTCCTGGAAGCTGGCATAGTCGTCAAGGAGAGGGAGATATATAAAAAATTCGATCCCATGATCGATGAGGCTATTCGAGAATTTAATGAGGAGCTTAAAGCCATCGCTAAGAAAAAATTAAGTTAGCTCTTAGAATTAATCTTAAAAATATGAAAATTAGAAAAGCTATAATTGCCGTAGCTGGATCCGGAACCAGGCTTTTGCCGGCTACGAAATCAATGCCTAAAGAAATGCTTCCGGTAGTTGATAAGCCCATAATTCAACTAATAGTAGAGGAGCTGGTTGAAGCTGGAATTGAAGATATAATATTGGTCACCAAATGGGATAAAAAACCACTGGAAGACCATTTTGATCACAGCCTGGCGCTAGAAAATGATTTAGAGAAATCCGGCAAGATGGAACTTTTGGAACAAATAAGGAGTATCTCTGAGATGGCTAATTTTATCTATGTCCGCCAAAAGGGTCCTTATGGAAACGGAACGCCTGTCTTATCAGCTGCCTCATTGGTTGAGGATGAACCGTTCGTGTTTGTCTGGGGAGATGATTTGGTAAAATCCGAAATTTCTTTTACCAAACAAATGGTAGAAGAATTTGAAAAAACCAATCTTCCAATGATTGGGGTTCAAGAGGTTCCCAGAGAAGATGTTAATCGTTATGGAATAGTGAAGCTTAGAGAGGGAACTAAGGAAATTGAAGATATTATAGAAAAACCTTCCGTCGAGGAGGCTCCTTCGCAACTGGCCGATTTCGGAAGAATGATTTTAAATCAGGAAATAGTGGAGGTCCTAAAAGAAACATCCCTTGGAAAGGGAAATGAACTTTGGATAACTGATGCCATAAAGAATTATGTCCAGAAAGGCGGGAAATTTTTAGCTAAGGAAGTTGAGGGGGGGGAATGGATGACTACAGGCGATCCTCTTAGTTATCTTAAAGCCAATCTAGCCTACGCTTTTGACAGAGATGATTTAAAAAGCGACCTTCTGGATTTCATTGAAAAAATAAAATAGTTTACCCATATTGATATATTTGTATAGATTGGTAATTCGTAATTTATGAAAATCGCTATTCAGGCAGCTGACCTTGATGACAAACGAATCGATGGGACGCGCGTCTATATTCTGAATCTGCTCAAGCTTTTCGGTCGATTAGGGAAAAACGACCAATTTCTTATTTACCATAAAGACGCTTTTAATCTGGAACTTACCCCTCCGGATTTTCAAAATTATATCATCCGTCAAAAACCCTTCCCTTTCATTTGGTCTCAGATACGCTTCGCTTTTGAAATTTGGAAAGATGAGCCAGAAGTTCTTTGGATGCCGATGCAGGCCTTGCCAATCCTTAGAAGGCGCAAGTTGAAGACTATTATCACAATCCATGACTTGGCCTTTAAATATTTCCCTGATTTTTTCCCTAAGAGAGATCTTTGGAAGCTAAATTTTCTGACCGATTATGCTATCAGGAGCGCTAATAAGATAATCGCCGTTTCCGAATCGACCAAGGAGGACATTTTAAAGTTTTATCCCAAAATTAATCCGGAAAAGATAAGGGTCATCCATCATGGATTTGACGGAGAATTGTTTTCCCAAAAAGTTTCGAGTGAAGAGCTGGAAAATTTCCTGTCCACAAACTATAAACTACAAACCAAAAACTATCTTCTATATGTCGGCGCTCTTCAGCCCCGGAAAAATCTAGGCGTTCTGATCGAAGCTTTTGAGAAAGTGAAGTTAAATCATCCCGATCTTAAATTGGTCCTGGTTGGAGAAAAGGCTTGGCTTTGGAAAGATATTTTGGAAAAAATTAAAAATAGTCCAGTCAGGAAAGACATCTTGCTTCCGGGAAAATTGAGCTTCAAGAAGGTTCATTTCTTCTATCAAGGAGCTAGCGCTTTCGTTTTTCCTTCTCTTTACGAAGGATTTGGCCTGCCGATTCTGGAAGCTCTGGCTATGGAAGTGCCGGTGATCTCAGCCCGGAATTCTTCTCTTTCCGAAGTAGGAGGAGAAGCCGTTGTCTATTTCAAGGATGAAGCCGAGCTAGTCCTTCAGATAAAAACTGTTCTAGACTCGGAAGAGATTAGAGAAAAAATGCGAAAAAAAGGACTAGAACAAATAAAAAAATTCTCCTGGGAAAAATGCGCCCAGGAGACATTGGATTTTATCAAAAGCTAGAAAATCAAGCTTATTTTTCTTTCCAAAATCGGTAAGCTAATACAACAGAAATTGTTCCCAAGATAGCTAAAAAAAGACTGATCCAGCTTCCTTTCCAGAAATTACCCAAAAAGACTAGAAAAAATGCCAAGACTGCCAATAAAGAAGCGGTCTTTTTTATTTTTCCCGGAGTTGCGACCAGGTTAAATTTTCTTCCCAAAAAGTTTGTTAGAGTGAGACATAGAATGAGAAAAATAGCCAAATAGCGCCAGGGTAAATGACTAGTAGCGATTCCGGGAATTAACCCTTCCGCCAAAAGGATAAGCGAAAAACCCAAAAAAGCTATTAAGAGCAAATCTTCAGAAAGAGAAAAGATTATTTTTTTCCACCTCACCTTAATTTTGTCGGACATAATGATTTTTTATTCTGCCTAAAATTTCCAAGAAAAATGTTTCTAGATTGGCTAGGTTCTTATTCTTCTCCAAAATTACTCGAGAAGAGCTGAATTTAGCTTCCTTGTCTAAGAGAAGGGCAAACTCAAAATCAGTTCCTAAGACCGTATTGAATTTTTCCGCCCCCATTTCACAGACCAGTTTCTTTTTTCCAAAAAAAGAAGTCTCCAGCGAAAGACTGCACCGACTTTCTTTCTCTAGACTTTCTTTTGAAACGCTCACGGGAGTTTTTCTGATCCAGCTTTTGGCGATATTGGGAGTTGGAAGAAGGTGCTTTTGGTGATTCTTGATCAAAAAATATTCTGAATCTTCTCGCGCAACAAAAACCGTCCTTTCTGGATGGGGAGAGTCTAGCTCAAAAAGCCGGCCCTTTTCATAGAAAGAAATCTCATCCCCTCCGACCTTGATGAGATCATCCCAGTTAAAGCCCTTGGATTCGAAGATGATAGCGTCTCCGATTGGGAGGATTAATCCATCACTCACCAAAAAAGCAGAAGTTCCATAAGCCAAAAGAGAACCGCTGGCAAAGCCCTCTTTTTCTTCTGTTTCGGGATATAAATTGCGAATCTTCTCCCAAGAAACTGCCTGACTTTCTTCAAAATAACTAAAAAAAGCTCCCGGACTCAAGAATCTCTTTAATTGTCCATTCCTTAAAATATAATAATCCGCTCCTTTCTTAAAAAGAGCCCCTTCCGGATAAGCTTGCGGGTTTGAGATATTTTCCCCCGGAGGATTAAATTTTAAATCCTCTCCGGAAACTGCTTGAAAATTTTTTGCTTCAAATCCCATCTCGGTCGCTATTTCTAAGCTCTGGAATTTTCGAAGTTTTCCTTCAGAAACGAAAAATAAGTCCTTCCCATCTTTGAGAAGTTGTCCATCGGGAAAGCCGACTTTTTGGCCTTCGGAATAAAGAAAAGCCTGGAAAGACTTTCTGAGGCCAATCTCTCCCTGGGGAATATTTTTCAATTCATCATCCAGAAAAAGTTCTACCTTGGCTTTGGAAAAAAAACCCAGCGCTCCAGCGTCAAAGAACGTCTCCTGACCAGCGCCTATTTTGCCTTTTTCCACGAAACTTCCCTCCTTATTCCTGGCCTCAGTCAGAGTATTCTTAGCTGCTTCAGGACGAGCAAAATTAAAATCAAAATATTGAGTCGGAAAAACTATCCGTAACCCCAAAAATAACGCTCCCAAAAACGCTCCTCCAAAAAGAACGGACCTTAGCCAAAGATAGATTTTCTTTTCGTGACAATTTAGAGGTTCCATAATTATTTCAGGTATTCATAAATTCCGCCGTTTATAAGGCTATTTTCTCTGGCTGGCAAATTTACTCTTCGAATCTCGTCCGTATTTCTAAGCGTTTCCAATTCAAGTTGGTAAGCGCTCTGGAGAACCATCCTTTTAAGAAGTCCGCTCTTTTGGTAGAAATCAAGATTACTGTCTGGAATCAGAAAGAAGACTCGGGGGAATTTATCTAAATCCAATCTCTCCAAATCCTCCGGGTTGAAAAAATAGACAGCTTGCTTATGAAACAAGAAGCTCAAGGGACCGCTTAGCATTGAATAGGGGTCTCCGCTAGAGAGTCGATCCACTAAAATTAGATCATTGTCAGCAAAATTCTGACTAATTTCCTGGGTTTTGGGGAGAAGGCCCTTATTAGGGATAAAGGTGAAATAGGGATAAAGAAGAAGTAAATTGAAAAGAACTAACAGAGAAGAAAAGAATAGAAGAGTTCTTTTCTTCTTGAAAAAAACTTCCAGAAAGACGGCTGTATATAGAAAGAAGGTTGGAATAAGAGAATAGAGGAAACGGCGAAGCATCCACGGATGATCATTGGAAA
Source organism: Patescibacteria group bacterium (assembly GCA_049324335.1). Taxonomy (GTDB): domain Bacteria; phylum Patescibacteriota; class Minisyncoccia; order Moranbacterales; family UBA2206; genus JBMOKR01. The sequence continues at coordinate 7,690 of JBMOKR010000081.1, forward strand.
TGTTAGGATCCAAGAGAAAGACGTAGGTTGGCAATATAGCAAGGAAGGGGAGAAGAGAAGCCCAGTCTTTCTTGCGAAAGAAATAGTTGATGCCAAGCAATGAGAAAGCAAAAAATATGAGGATGGAGTAGGCAGAAAAAATATTGAATGTTCTGATTATCTCTTGCCAAATTCCGTCTTCAGCCGAAAAGCTCCCCCCAATTCCTCCCAAAAAGCCTTTCAAGATAAATATATAAAACTCTACATTAACCACAAATCCAGCAGAAAATAGGCCACCTAGCGCTAGCCAGAAAATTCCATTAAAGATTCCGATCTTATTGAGTAGGACAGAGGGTTTTTTATGTCTAATCCAAAAGATGATAAAAATAGCACCCAGAATAAGAAAGGTTTCTAGTCTCACAAAAAGAAGAATGCCAAGGGAAAGTGAGGCCAAGAAAAAATCCACCTTTTTTTCTCCCTCCCAAAATTCTCTGATTTTCCAAATGGCGAACCAGAGAAGCGCCAAAGTTAGATTCTCTCCTAAGGTGAATTTAGAAAACCAAAAAACAACCAGGGAGGTGAGAGAAAAAATAAGTGGCAAAAAGACATTCTTCTTAAGAATCTTTTCGCTCAGGAAATAGAAAGAAAGGAAAAAGATAAACAGGGCGGTGAGGTTGGCTAATTTCAGTCCCAGGAGTCCAAAAAGGGCGTAGAATATTCCTAAA
>JBMOKR010000082.1:0-8362 GCA_049324335.1 Patescibacteria group bacterium
ATCAAATCTCAAAATGTAAAACTAAGGTGTCCCGCAAGCGGGACAAGCTTTCCATATGAATTGTCATTCCGTTGAGAGCGGAATACCGAAGTTTTAGTTTTTTTTCATTTTGAACTAATAATAATGTTAGCCAAACATATCCTCAACACCATCGTCTATTACGATGTCATGAATTATCCCCTGACAATCTTTGAGATTTGGAAGCATCTGATAACTTTAGAAAAAGATGATTTTCAGAAGGGGCAGGTTAGTTTGGGAGAAGTCCTGGAGTGTTTAGAAAAGGATACATGGCTTCGCGGAAAAGTAGGAGGACTCAAGGGATTCTTTTTTCTTCGCGGGAGAGAGGATTTGATAGAGGAGCGTCTGATTCGAGAAAAAATATCTTTCCAAAAAATAAAAAAGACGGCGCAAGCCGTCTCCTGGATGAGATTCCTACCGTTTTTAAGGCAAGTTTTTGTGGCTGGCAGAGTGGCTATGAAAAATGCCAAATCAGAAAGCGATCTGGATGTAATTATAATCGCTAAGTCGGGCAGGATATTCTTGGCGCGCCTCTTGGCCGTATTGGGAACGCATCTTTTGGGAAAGAGGAGACATGGGAGCAAGGTGAGCGACCGGATTTGCCTTAATCATTTTTGGTCGGAAAATGGTTCTCCGGAGACACAGGACCTTTTTTCTTGCCACGAGTACAGTTTTATTCTTCCTATATGGAGAGCTAGAAACAGCCGCTTTAATTTGAGGGATAAAAATAGATGGATGTTGGAATACAAGCCGAATTATTTTTTTGAAGAAGAATATCTGACAAGGCTAGAAGATACTCGATTGGTTAGTTTTTTTCGGACTTTTGGGGAAAAATTTTTAGATTGGGAATTTTTGGAAGAAATGGTTAAAAAAATACAGATTAAGAAGATACGGCATAATCCCAAATCCGGTTTTTCTGGGGGCAGGATAATTTATTCAGACGAAGAGTTGGCTTTCTGGCCGGAATTTGAAAGTCAGGGGCCAAAAGTTTGGGAAAATTTTTCTAGAAAACTGGAAAAGATCGAGCGGTCTTGACAGCCGTGGCAGGATTATTAAAATAGATATATCAGCACTCAATTAAGGAGAGTGCTAATAAATATTAAATTAAAAGCTATGAGTAAAATCATCAAATTCAATGCCGAAGCGCGAGAGAAGATAAAGAGCGGAATTGATCAAGTGGCGGACGCAGTCAAGGTGACGCTCGGGCCGAGAGGTCGGAATGTTATCTTGGACAAGGGCTTTGGAACTCCCCTTATCACCAACGATGGGGTTTCTATCGCTAAGGAAATTGAACTTTCTGACAAGTTTGAAAATATTGGAGCAGAAATGATTAAGGAGGTAGCCTCCAAGACTAATGATGTGGCGGGAGACGGCACGACTACCTCAACAGTTCTCACTCAAGTTTTAGTGGCCGAGGGAATGAAACTCTTGGCTTCTGGAATGAATCCGATGAATATTCGAGAAGGAATGGAAAAAGCCAAGACGGACGCTATTAGGGAACTTAAGAGTCTTTCCAAGGAAATCAAATCAAAAGAAGAGATTGCTCAGGTGGCGACTATTTCAGCAGAGAGTGAGGAAATGGGAAATATAATTTCCGAGGTTATCTATCAGGTCGGCAAAGACGGGGTGATTACTGTCGAAGACTCCCAAACTTTCGGATTTTCCAAGGAGATTGTTGAGGGGATAAGCTTTGATAAGGGGTATGTCTCTCCTTATATGATAACTAGTGGCGAAACATTAAAATCCGAACTTAAGGATCCCTTCTTCTTGATCACTGACAAAAAAATTTCTTCCATCCAAGAGCTTCTGCCGATATTGGAAAAAATAACCGCGACTGGGAAAAAGGAAATTGTGATTATTGCGGATGAAATTGAGGGGGACGCCCTTACGACATTGGTGGTTAACAAGCTGAGGGGGATATTGAATGTTTTGGCTGTTAAAGCGCCGGATTTTGGAGAGGGTAAAAAGGCGATTCTGGAGGATATCGCTATTATTACTGGAGGAAAGGTCATTTCAGAAGAGAAGGGGATGAAACTGGAAGGCGTTGAACTTTCCATGCTCGGAAAAGCTGGAAAAGTCGTCTCTACTCAAAATGATACGACTATTATCGATGGAAAAGGAAAGAAAAAAGATATAGAGACCCGGATAGCCCAGATTCGATCGCAAATGGAAAGCGTCTCTTCCAAATGGGACAAAGAAAAGTTTCAAAAAAGACTAGCCAAGCTCACTGGAGGAGTTTCCATAATAAAGGTTGGAGCAGCCACTGAAACTGAACTTAACTATATCAAGAAGAAGATGGAAGATGCTTTAGCAGCTTCTCGGGCAGCGGTTTCCGAAGGGATTGTGGCTGGAGGAGGAACAGCTTTTCTCAAGGCGAGCCAGAAACTCTTATCTCAATTCAAGACCAAGAGTCAGAAAGACGCGACAGAGGTGGAGTTCGAAGGCGGGTATATGCTGGTAGCCAAGGCTCTAGAAGCCCCTATTCGGCAGATTGTCCGCAATGGGGGAAAACATGAAGAGGGAGTAGTAGTGAATGAAATTTTGAATAACGGAAAGGATGGGTATGACGCCAAGAAGCAAGTGTTTGTTTCGGATATGATCAAAGCTGGAATCATCGATCCACTTAAGGTGTCTCGGACGGCCTTGGAAAATGCGGTGAGTGTGGCTTCAATTCTTCTCACTACTGAAGCGGCCATAACGGAGAAACCGAAAGAGGAAAATTGCTCCTGTTCTCACGGCGCTCCGCAAATGCCAATGATGTAGAAAATGACCGGAATTCTAAAGCCTCCCGATTTCATCGGGAGGCTTTTTTGTGGTATAATTCCAAAAAAGAAAATCGAAATGAAAATAAAGATCATCAATGACTTGAATTTTGTTCGCCAAGCCAGGGAGTTGGGAGTGAGTGTCTGGCAATCACCCAGCTTTTTATTCTTGATGATGGGCGTTATCGCCGTGGTAGCCATGACGGCTACCTATTATGTTTCCCGTAATTATGATAATCCGGAATTAGTGGTCATTTCGGAGTCTCTAGTAGTCATCATAATATTTGTCATCGGAAATTCTGTCATAAAGGGAGTGGAGCAGGTAGCTAAGCTTAACAAGATGAAGAACGAGTTTATCTCTATTGCATCGCACCAGCTTCGCACTCCTATTTCAGCCATAAATTGGGAAACGGAGATACTTCTCTCTAAACTTAAAGTTGGGATGAATGAAAAGCAAGTGAGCGGAATAGAGACAATCAGGGCGCTTTCGGGGCGGATGACCAAACTGGTAAATGACCTGCTCGATGTTACCAAGATCGACCAAGGACGGATGATACTTAAGAACGAAGAAGTTGACTTGAGCAGTCTTTCTCAAGAGGTAATTGCTAATTTTTCCCCGCTTATCAAGGCAAAGAATATTCGAGTGGTTTTTGATTCCAAAGAGAAGGCCTATATCTGTTTGGGAGATCGAGAGAAAATTAAGTTGGTAATCGAGAATCTGGTTAGTAATTCGATAAAATACATATCCGTAAGAGGAAAAATAGAGATAAGGATAAAGAAATCCAAGGGATTTTCTGTTTTTTCTATTAAGGATAATGGAGTAGGTATACCTCAGAAACAGCAGGGCCAAGTTTTTGATAAATTTTTTCGGAGCGACAACGTTCTTAAATATCAGACCGAAGGAACAGGACTGGGCCTCTATATTGCTAAAAATATTATTGAGCAATTGGGAGGAAAAATTTGGTTCTATTCCAAGGAAGATGTCGGGACGGCTTTTAATTTTTCTTTGCCGCTCAAGAGCTGCCGATTAGTCAAATAATTAAAGTAAGTTAAAAATATGGATAAGAAGAAGATTCTAATCGTCGAGGACGAATCAACCTTACAAAGAGCGTTGAGTGAATTTTTAACGTTGGAAGGTTTTGAAGTGATGAATGCTCTGGATGGAGAAAGTGGCGTGGAGCTGGCTAAGAAAAACCAGCCGGACATCATTCTTTTAGACATTATTTTGCCCAAGAAAGACGGCTATGAAGTAATTGACGATCTCAGGGGAGATGAGAAGACAAAGAACATTCCTATTATTCTTTTGACTAATCTTGAGACTTCAGAAAATGTCAATCGGGCCTTTGAAAAGGGAATCACTACTTATCTAGTAAAATCTGATTACAAATTAGAAGAAGTGGTCAATAAAATCAAAGAAACTTTGAAAATATAAATGCGAATCGAAAACAAACAACTGCGCGACTTCATTCAGGATTCGGGAATGGTAGCTGAGTTTGAACTCTCCGAATCTTTTAATGAAGCCGAAAAAAACAAAAAATCGCTGGGAGAAATTCTTTTGGAGAAAAAACTGATTGAGGAGGTCCAACTGAGAAAGCTATATGCCTACATACTAGGCATCCCTTTTGTTGATTTGAAAAAGGAGAATATCGATCAGGAAGTATTACAGATTGTTCCTGAACCGATTGCCAAGAAATATAAAATTGTGGCCTTCGAGAAGAAGGGGCGTGAACTTCGAGTAGCGATGCTTAATCCGGAAGATATTCAGACCGTCGATTTTATCCGAAAGAAGACCGGACTTAAGATTATTACTTGTTTGACCACCGAGGAAAGCATCGGCGTGGCTCTTAAGCAGTATGAAAAAAGTCTCAAAGCTGAGTTTGGTGACATCATTGAAAAAAATTCGGGAGAAGTTGTAGGAGATGAGAATAAGGAAGATTTGGAAAAGATGGCTCAAGGATTGCCGATTATTCGGATTGTAGATACTTTGATAAAGCATGCCATCTTACAATCAGCCAGCGATATTCATATAGAGCCGGACGAAAAGGAAGTTCGGGTAAGATACCGGATTGATGGAATTTTACATGACGCCATGACGCTTCCCAAGCAAGTAAAAGATGGAATAATTGCTAGAATCAAAGTGCTTTCCAATTTGAAGCTGGATGAACATCGCATTCCCCAGGACGGTCGATTTAAGATAGAAAAGGAAGATCAGAAAATGTCTTTCCGGGTGAGTATTCTGCCGGTTTTTGATGGGGAGAAGGTAGTAATGAGGCTTTTGGACGAGTCGTCCAAGGGACTTACTTTAGAAAAAATGGGTCTTCATGGAGAAGGTTTGGAAATCATCCATCGGAGCATCAAAAAACCCAACGGAATGATCTTGGTAACCGGACCGACCGGAAGCGGAAAAACAACCACTCTTTATACCGTGATGGACATACTAAACACTCCCGGAGTCAACATTAGTACCGTAGAGGATCCAGTAGAATATCGGATGCCAAGAATTAATCAGACTCAAATTTATCCGAAAGTCGGGCTTACTTTTGCGGCCGGACTCCGGGCGCTTCTTCGTCAAGATCCGGACATTATTATGGTTGGGGAAATTCGAGACAAAGAAACTATGGAGATGGCAATTCACGCAGCGATGACTGGCCATTTAGTGCTTTCTACTCTTCATACCAATAGCGCGGCCGGAACTTTGCCGCGCCTCATTGATATGGGCGCCGAGCCGTTTCTGATTGCTTCGACAGTCAATGTGATTATCGCTCAAAGATTGGTGAGAAAAATATGCCAAGATTGTAAGCGGGAATATCAGCTAAATGACAAAGAGATAAAAAGTCTAGAAGGAAGTTTTGATATCGAAAAAATTCTGGAGAGCCTGAAGAAAAATGAGGCTATGAAGGGAATGATAAAACCGGAGGATTCCTGGAAAGACATAAAATTCTTCAAATCTTCCGGTTGTGATCAGTGTGGCAAGGAAGGTTATCGTGGACGAATTGGAATCTTTGAAGTTTTGGAAGTGGATGAAGAAGTTCAAAAGCTGATTACAGAAAAAGGAACTTCGGAAGAGATTGAGAACAATGCCCGCGCCAAGGGAATGTTGACTATGGCGGAGGACGGATTCTTAAAGGCCGTCCAAGGAATAACCTCTTTGGAGGAGATATTGAGAGTGACTAAAGAATGATATGAAATTTTTTTATACAGCCAAAAGCTTTTCCGGCGAGACTAAGACTGGAGAGCTGGAAGTCAAGAATGAAAGGGATTTAGCAGAACAGCTTCGTTCAGAAGGCTTTGTCCTTATTTCTTCCAAGCAGTTAGACTTAGATCAGAAAAAGGCTGCCCGGGTGAGATTCCTGGATAAATTTTTTGGCGTGCCCCTTAAGGAAAAATTGGTTTTTGCCAAGAATCTAAGTGTTATGATTTCTTCCGGGCTCACTCTTTCCCGATCAGTAGAAAATCTCGGAGCTCAAGTCAAAAGCCGGCGCTTCAAGGAGATTTTGGCCCAAATCAGGGAGGATTTACAGTCGGGAAACAGCTTTGCTGATGGATTGGCCAAGTTTCCAGCCGTTTTCTCGGATTTATTTGTCAATATGGTCAAGGTTGGGGAATCCAGTGGAAATCTGGAAGAAGTACTTAATATTTTGGCCAATCAATTGGAAAAAGAGCATGAACTTAAAAGTAAAGTGCGGGGCGCTCTTATGTATCCAACCGTTATTTTGCTGGCTATGGTCGGGATTGGAATTATAATGCTCACTTTCGTTCTGCCGAAGATCACCGGAGTTTTTACTGATATGAAGGTGGAATTGCCTCCAACTACCCAGTTTATTATCGCTGTGAGCAACTTTATGCGCGACCACAGCTATCTGACTATTGGCTCAGTAGTTTTTCTAGCCGTTTTCTTGAAATTTTTTTTGACTACTAAAAGCGGAAAAAAGACTCTAGCTTTTGTTTCTCTTAGAGTTCCCGTCATCAATGATTTGGTAAAAAAGATAAACTGCGCCCGCTTCTCGCGTTTCTACAGTTCTCTTCTGCGAAGCGGTGTGTCGGTAGTGGAGACGCTCCGAATAATCTCCGAAACTCTCACCAACTATTCCTATCAAAGAGTCATCAAAGAATCGGTTGAGCAGGTCCAGAAAGGCATTCCCCTTAGTGAAATTATCAGAAAGCATGAAGGGATATTTCTAATCCAGGTCTGGCAGATGATGCAGGTAGGAGAAGAAACTGGTAAGACGGAAGCGGTGATGATGAAGCTGGCTGAATTCTACGAAGAGGAAATAAACCAGACTACCAAAAACCTCTCGTCCATAATCGAGCCATTCCTTATGATTATTATCGGAGGAGCGGTCGGTTTTTTCGCGGTCGCGATGCTTCAGCCGATATATGGTTTAATGGAGAATATAAATTAGGCAGAAAATAATATTTATTTATAAAATAAAGTGAAAAAAGGTCCCGGGGAAAGCAAGAATCTTAGGGGATTTACCTTGGTTGAGGCTATGGTGGTTGTTTTTATTGTTGCTGTTACTGCTGTCGCCTTTTATTCAGTTTTTGCTGTGGGAACAAGATATATCATTGATTCCAAAAATCGCCTGGAAGCTACAGCTTTGGCCAATGAAAAGATGGAAACGATTCGCAATCTAGACTATGCCGACATAGGGACGGAAGAGGGGATTCCTAGTGGAGAGATAGTTGAGGAAGAAGAGGTGTTTCGAGGGACGCGGATATTTTATGTCAAAACCCTAGTCCGGTATGTGGACGATTCTTATGATGGAACAGAAGACGGCAGTCCGGATGATGCTATTCCTAATGATTATAAAAGCGTCCGGGTAAAAGTATCTTGGGATCCCAATCCGGAAACAAACAAAACTGTCTATCTGGTTTCGACATTTGTTCCAGAGGGGATAGAAAAACCGGAAAGTGGAGGAACGCTGTCTATAAATGTTATTAACAATCAAGGAATTGGAATTCCTCAGGCGTTAGTCCATATATCTAATCCTTCCGAATCGGTCAATATCAATACCGCGACTGATTCAACTGGCAATATTACTTTTGTCGGAGCGCCTGGCGGAGATCAGAATTATTTAATTGAAGTTTCCAAATCTGGCTATTATGGCGTTAAGACCTATCCGCCCTATCCGACTAGTTCTTGGAATCCGGCCGATGTCCATGGCTCGGTGGTTGAGGGAAGGCTTAATATGAAATCAATCATGACTGACAAACTTTCTGATTTGATGATTCGTTCAGAGGATACTTTTGGTCAAGCCATTCCAAGTGTTGAGTTTGATATTAAGGGAGGGAAAAAAATCGGAGATACGGTAGCCGAAGAGTCGGAGGAAGTCTTTGATTTTGAGCTTGTCGGACAGTCGACCGGATCGTCCGGAGAAAAGATATTTTCTGATAGGAGTTTTGGAATGTATTATTTTACTCCAGGAAGCTTGGCAGGTTATAAGTTCTTAAAACTAGATAATGGACAGACAAAAGAAACGGAAATAAATCTTTTGCCGGACAATGATTTGGAAGTCAAGGCTGTTTTTGCCAAGGAAGATGTTAATTCTTTGCTAGTTAGGGTCAAGACTGGAGAAACGACA
>JBMOKR010000083.1:0-6564 GCA_049324335.1 Patescibacteria group bacterium
AGGCGACCAGATAAAAAGAAACTCTAACTTTGGAATTTCCCGGGTCCAAAGAGCTTCAGTGAATCAATCTCTTTGGAATGGGCTCAGTGTGGGAAATTCAGTCTCCTTTTTAGAAAACGGGAAAAGCAATGTTTCGCACATCTTTAAGTTATTCTAAATAATATGGCTAAGCGCCTAAGCTTATTTTTGACAGGGTTTATCCTGGCCAGTATCCTGGTCATTTTAGGCATGATTTTTTTTGGAAAAACCTATGAAACCAGGATGCTTTTTGCTATTAAGAGTCAAGGCGCTTCCACTGGAAATGAAATGGACGCAGTTATGGATAATGCTGAAATCATGGCCGAAAGTCTCAAGATTTACGACCGGATCTTTGAAAATGATTCTTGGGCATCTGCATCTGTCTATCAGGAAAATAGAAAGGAGTGGGATAATCTTTTCTCCTCCAAACGAATCAAAAAATCCAGCATCTTTCAGATTTCCATAACCGGAGATGATGCAACTGAGAATGAAAGAATCATCCAAAGATTCACCCCGATTTTTATAAGTGAATTCAGCCAGTTCTATAATATAAAGACTGAAGCGCGAATTTGGGTATTTGAGGAACCAATCAGTCTTGAAAAGAACATATTTTCCCAAAATCAAGTGGCTTTCTGGAGTATCTTTGCTGGGACCATATTGGGATTATGTTCGGCCGTTTTCCTTGGAAAGAAGAAAAAATCTTTAATGCAGGAACCCTTTTTCAAAAGAGGGAACCAGGCAAGATATGAATCCAACAAGAAAGAATTCTTTTCTGTAAAAGAAGGGCCTGCTGAGTCGGAAGTTTCTCAAGAGAAAAAACCGATTGAAAAAACAATTGAGACTAAAACCAACTTTGCTCCTGCCAATCTTCCTATAGCCGGAGATGAAATAGAGCGCTTGTTCGGAGCTACTAAGAACGGATCGGGCTACAAAATATCGGAAAAATCTGAGACTAAGAAAAAAGCCGCTTTTGAGGAAAAACCGGTTCTTTACCGAGAAGCTACTCCAGAAGAAGTCAAAGAGCGTCTAAACAAGCTTCTGGGAGGAATATAGGCTCTAGCTATTGACATTTTTTCTGATATATGCTAATATTCACGGTTAGCATCTAAGAAAAACTCCATGAATCCGGACATATTTATCAAAAAATTGGCTTCCAGATGGCAAATTATTCTTATTTCAGCTTTAGCTTTAGCTTCATTAACTTTTGCCATATCTGCCTTTATTACACCCAAATATCAGTCAGATATGAGCGTCTTAGTCATTCAGAAGCAGCCCGTGGATAAGATTGACGCTTTTTCGGCGGCTAAATCAGCTGAGTATTTGAGCGATATCTTTCTAAAGGTCATATATACCGATTCTTTCATCGATGAAGTCTTTAAGTCTCCTATGGAAATCAGCACAAAATTATCTAGCGACCATGAAGAAAAAAAGAAAGAATGGGAAAAGATGGTAAAGTCTAAAAAGGTCAACAATACTGGAATAGTCAAGGTTACTGTCTATAATTCTTCCCGAAAGGAAGCGGAAAGGATCGCTCAGGCAATCGGCTGGAATCTTTCCACTAATGGAGGAAAATATCACGGAGGAGGAGACAAAGTAGTGATTAACACGATTGACGGACCGATAACTTCGGATTCTCCGACTAGTCCCAACATTTGGTTAAATGCTCTTCTAGGATTTATCGTAGGAATTATCGGATCTTGCGGGACAGTCTATTTCTTAGAAGTTTCCAGGAAGAACCAAACTCACATAGGAAAAGATTGGCATATATTAGAGTTCTAGAGTAATTCCAAATCAAAAAAGTTTTCAAAAGATCTGCTTCTTTCTTTCGGAAATAAGGAGCAGATACTTTGGCAACTTTCTGCCAAAAAAAGAATAAAAGACAACTCAACCAGAGGATGCCTCTAAGGGGGCAGGGAGCAAGGAAAATGAAGCGGATATCGTGGCTCAGCTTGATGCTGGGCCTGGTGTTGATTCTCGGTGGCTGCGCAGCGGCCACCGGCAACAATTCTTCCACTCCGGCAGCGGCTCCACAGTTGCCCGAGAACTACACTCCGCCGGCCGTCCAGCCGGCCCCGGCTCCGCCGGTCCAGCCTGCGCTCCAGAACATTCCCATCGCCTACACGGTGGTGGGCGCCAAGAAGCGGGCAGGAGCTGTGGCCAAGTACATGGCCGAGCAGGGATATCAAGTGGTCGCTCTCGCCTCCAATGAGGAGGTGATGGGCAAGCCTCATGGCAAGGTCCTGAAGGGGGTCGTGGTGACCTCCGCGCCCCAGGACAAGTCAGCCGGCATCTTCGTGCCGGTTTCAGACAAGGTCGTCAAGGAGGGTTTGTGCGACGATCAGATAAACCTGATACGGTCGCTGCCCAAGGTGAAGACCGTCCAAGGGGCGCCGGCCCCGCAAGTGGCTCCCACCGGAGCGCCCTGCTCCGGACCTAACTGCTGGCCCGCCAACCCGCTGGGCCGGTACATGACCTTGACACCCCTCTGGGACAAGTACCGGTTCATCCTGAACTATCGGCCGGGGGCCAGCTTCAGCAACATCGTCTCGGTGAAGCTGGAGTACCAAAACGCCGACCTGCGTGGCTGGCACTACGGCTACACCAGTTGGGCGCCGACGGTGGTTCTCCGGAACCCCGCGGTCTCCTTTCCGGAGGCCAAGGCGCGTCTTGACGCGATGGGGTCGCGCATCCAGGCCTACTTCGCCTGCGTGATGCCGCTCAAGCAAGGCCAGCCCGGCAACCCGGGCGACAGTTGCTTCGAGGTCGAGTTCGACCTCACAACCGGCGTCATCACCAAGAGCGAGGCGCCGCCGAACTGCCAGTTCTAGCACCTTTCCGTAGGAAGCGCCCTACAAAAAGAATGAAGGTGGCCGAGGCGCTTCTCGGCCACAAAAGAGCCCGTCGGATCTGATTCCGGCGGGCTCAAAAACTTTATAAAAAAGATTTGAAATTTGTTATATTTTAGATTCTTCAGAAGATGTTTTTCTCTGTAGTGCCAAAGAAGCTCCGATTATTCCCCACATAGTCCATTGAGTCACGGTTTCGTTGAGATTGTTATTAGTCAAAGAATAACTTAGGAGTCCTAAGTAAAGAGCCAAAACAAATAGTCCCAAGTCCTTAGCAAAGGGGCTTTTTTCTTTGGCATAGTTTTTGATAAGCTCTATGAAAGTGAAGAGCAAAAGTAGAGAGTAGGCTGTGAATCCGAATACTCCGGTTTCCAGGGCGATTCTCAGAAAGTCGTTATGTGTATACTGATTTCCGGCGTTGGGCCCGAATTCCCTCTCATGTACCACAGTTTCTGTCCCAATCCCATATCCAGTTAGAGGCTTTTTAATAAAAGCGCCGTACATCCGTTCCCATTGCTTGAATCGCCAACGAACCGAACTGTCGGCCGGAGGATTATAGACATCCTGAACGCGATTTTGGATGGAGCTGGAAAAGAAAAATAGAAGTATCGAAGCAAGGCATATCCCAATGAGTAATCGAAAGGATTTCTTATACGTCAGGATCAGAAGAAAAATCAGAAAAGCCAGCCAGGCTCCCCGAGCGTAGGTTTGTTCTAAAATGATTATTCCGCCGAAGAATAGGATTCCAAGAATCCATTTTATTTGATAGCGATTCTCTTTTAGGAATAAGAATAGGGCGACAGAAACAACAATTAAGACGAAGGAAGCGAAGGGATTGGGATGGCTGAAAGTTCCAAAAAGACGACTTTCTATTCCCTCACTTCCACCTACTCCGCTTCCAGTGATAAGCTGGAAGGAGGCAAAGATAAAAGGAATAAGACTAGAAAAGATGATGGCGTAAAGAACAGTCTTGGCATTATTTTCTTTCTTAACAATCAAATAGGCAGAGGCAAATATGAGAAAGATGCTTAAAATCTTAATCATTCCATATATACTGGCAAGCCTGTCGATTGATATGGCGATGCTAAGAAGGGCGATTCCAAGGAATAATAGCCATAATTTTTTTAGGGGCAAATCGGAAAAGCCCCTTCGGTTCTTAAAAAGAAAGAGAGTCAGTAGAAAAACCACCAAGATTCCAAATACGGCCGCAGCATTGAAGGTGAAGTTTCTTCCCAGATCTACTGAAAACTGCTCGCTGAATTTATCAATCGAAGGACGTATAAGAATAACTAAGGAGAGTCCCCAGGTGCTGTTGTTTAAAAAAACAACGGCCGTAATTAGTCCAGCTAGCATGACAAGGCTGGTGGCGATTGATTGATCGGTCAATACTCCCAGTAATAAGACTATCAGAGACCCTCCTAGCAGAATGGCTAGAGAGATTTTAGGCGAAGTTAGAGACATAAATTTGAAACTCTTTTATTTTAGCTTATAATAGAAATAGGGGATTGTAAACAAGGGCATTGTCTATGAAAATTCTTCAAATCCACAAATATTATTCTCGAGAAAGAGGCGCTGGATCGGTGACTGCCTTCTTTGAATTAGTTAAGATTCTTGAAAAAAGAGGCCATCAAGTTTCCGTTTTTTCCATGAAAGATGTTTCCAATGAAGTTACTCGCTGGGACAAGTATTTTACAGAGCATTTCGATCTGAATGATAATATGGGTCTTCTTAAAAAAATTCAGCTTTCCTTCAAGATAATCTATAACTTTGAAGCCAGGAAAAAACTGGAAAGCTTACTGCGAGAAGAAAGACCCGGCATCGCCCATCTTCATAATATTTATCACTACCTGAGTCCTTCAATCATAGATTCCCTCAAGAAGTACGATATTCCCATTGTGATGACTCTCCATGCTTACAAGGAAATCTGTCCTAATTATAAACTTTTCGTCAAGGGAAAGGTTTGTGAGCGTTGTAAGGGCGAAAAGTATTACAATTGCTTTTTTAATAAGTGTTTGAAAGATTCATTTGCTAAAAGTTTTTTGGCTATGACGGAGGCCTACTTCCATAAATATAAAAAGACCTACCAAAAAGTCGACCTTTTTCTATCTCCCAGTCACTTCTTAAAGAAAAAGTATGTCGAATTTGGCATTCCAGAGGAAAAGATAACGGTGCTTCGCAATATCTTCAGTTGGGATGATTTCGAGTCTTCTGAAAATAATCGAGAAGAAAAAGACTGCTTCATTTATTTCGGACGTCTGGCGGAAGAAAAAGGACTGGAAAATTTGATCCGGGCAGTTTCCCAGCTGAAGGAACGGAAGACTCTTGGAAGAAACAAATTATATATAATCGGCCAAGGACCCCAAGAGAAATATCTAAAGACCTTAGTTGCTAAGCTGGACCTAAATAAGGAAGTACTTTTCCTGGGTTTCAAAAAAAGAGCAGAAGTAAAAGAGCTTATCCTGGAATCTAAATTTTCTGTGGTTCCCTCGATCTGGTACGAAAATTCTCCCATGACCATAGTAGAAGCCCATCTTTTGGGAAAGCCGATTATTGTGTCTGATATGGGAGGGTCTCAGGAATCTATCTTGGATGGCGAGAGTGGCTATGTCTTTGGGGCCGAGGACCAGTCTGACTTGGCAGATAAGATAGAAAAGATGCTTTTCTTGAACGCGGAAGACAGAAAAATTATGGGACAAAAAGGCGCCCAGAATATCCGGACGCTTTACGATGAAGAAAAGATTTATACTGAGCTGATGGCCATTTACGACACTTTGTCCAAGAGAGGTCTGCCAAAATAGCCTCTCTTTTGCAGGAGAAGATCTTCGTATATTTTTATAGTTTTTTGGGCGTTTTCTTCCCAGCTATAATTATTCTGGATGTATTTTTGAGCTTCTTGGCTGAGTTTTTTTACATAGGCGTTGTTTTCCAAAGAAAAGACAAGCTTGGCTTCTAGTTCTTCGACACTCTTTTTCTTAAAAATCAATCCGTTGTTGTTTACTGGGATAGTGTTTTCCGGTATATCACTTACAATTACCGGAACTCCATAGCCCATCGCTTCAAGAAGTGAATTGGAAAGCCCCTCTGCTTCAGATGGTTGGATAAAAGCGTAAGCCTCCAGATAAAACTGGGCCAAATCTTCTCCCGATTGAGAGCCGGCAAAAATAATATTAGGATTGTTTTTCCCCAGCTCTTTGATATAGGAAACATAGTCATCAGTATAAGATCCTTCACCAACTATGACTAACTTAAAATCGGAGGGGATTCTATTTCTTTGCTGAGCCAGAGAAAAAGCTGTGATCAGATGATGAATTCCCTTATGTCGTATCAGACGAGAAACTGAAAGAAAATATTTTCCTTGCTCCAAATTCCATCTTTGTAGAGCATCTCTTTTTTGAGTCTTTATGACCGAAGAACCATTGTGAACCAGAATAGGATTTTTTTGGAATTTTTTTCTGACATATTCCTTCAGGGTCTGACTTACCACTAAAGTCCTGTCTGGAACCTTACTGATTATCCATTCTCCCAAATTCAGATAAGCTTGAGCAAAAACCCCCCACTTTTGATGCTGGCTATCCCTAGAATTGAAAGTGGCTACCAATCCCACTCCGGGCCTCAACAACTTGATTATCCAAGAAAGAGAGGATGGTCCGGGCGCTTGATAATGAATCACGTCATAGTTTTGAAAAAGAGCGTGAAGCGT
>JBMOKR010000083.1:6574-8304 GCA_049324335.1 Patescibacteria group bacterium
AGATTGCCCCTAAGTTTTTGCTGGAAATAGCAGGCACATGGATAATTTTTACTCCCTGATACCGCTTGATTTCTTCGGGAGCATAGTCCTTTCGAGCATAAACAAACACCTCATGGCCTCTTTCGGCCATTCTGGTACTGATTTCCTGGACTCTTCTCTCTACCCCGCCAGCAATTACGGGTATTCCTTTTTGTCCAATAAAGGCGATTTTCATCAATTTTTGCTTATTTACTTTGACCCGCCATCATAGCAAATTTCCCTAAAAAAGTCAAGGGGTGGTAAAATGGCCTAAGCACTTGACTTTTTGGCACCATAGTGCTATACTGCAAAATCAAATAAATGTAATTCCTATGAAAAAATCCACTAAAAAACTGCTGGTATTTTGGTTAATCGCCCTTCCTTTTCTGGTTGGATGGTCTTTCTATTGGCTTAGAGTCAATAAGGGCCTAGACAATCTTTCTGGTAAATCTCAAGAAATCAGAGCCATTTATAAGATTTGGGACAAATTAGCTCAGAAAGACGGCCAAGAAAGATCTTTCTTGGTATTACTTCAAAACGATATGGAACTTCGTCCTGGAGGAGGATATATCGGAACATTTGGAATTCTTAAGATTAAAGACGGAGATCTTGTGAGTTTTGAGACGCACAATACCAATACTTTTGACGGGCGAGTTCCTGATGGAACTCCCACGCCCTATCCAATGCCGGAAATGCTTCGTATCAAAGATTGGAAGATGCGGGACGCTAACTGGTTTCCCGATTGGAAAGACAGCGCCCAAAAAGCGGAATATTTTTATCATGCCGGACAAGGGCAGGAAGAATTCGAGGGAATCATAGGAATAAACACCCAACTTTTGGAAACCTTCCTTACAATGACTGGGCCGATAAAATTGGAAAATGTTCCGGAGGAATTTAAGGAAGACAACGCGATTATCAGGCTGGAAGAACTAGTGGAGCAAGATTACAAGGATATTGGCAATACTCATGGGGAAAGGAAACGCATAGTTTATGATTTAGGAATGGCTATCTTGAGGAAGGTCAAGGATTTTAGTTATTCTCAAAAGTTGGAACTAGCAGGAAAAATAGAGGAAGAACTTCAAAAAAAGAATATCCAACTCTATTTTAAAGATCAAGAGCTAGAAAGTTTAGCTGTTCAGAACAAGTGGGCGGGGAAAGTGGAGAGCTCTTGGGAAAATGACTACCTGATGTTTATAGATGCTAATCTAGGAGCTTTAAAGAGTAATCATAAAATGAAATACCAAGCTGAGTATGTGATTGACCTTTCCAAAGAAAAGCCGACGGCTGAACTTACCTTTTCTCAAAGTCATACTGCCAAAGAAAAAGATTGGATGACCAAGGATTATCAGGGCTATCTCAGAATTTACGCTCCCAAAGAGGCCTGGCTTTTGAATGGGGGAGATTTTTCCCAGATCAAGTTTTCCGAGGAGTATGACAAAAAAGTCTTCGGCACCCAAGTATTCACTAAGCTGGGAACGACTGATTCTTTCCGGTTTGTTTATACGCTCTCGCCAGAACTCAAAAATAAGCCTTACAAGCTTCTCATTCAGAAGCAATCTGGAATGAAGGATATGCCAGTCAAGATTAAGCTGATCCGGGAAAATGGAGAAGTTCAAGAAAAAGAGATCATCTTGGATCGGGACCAGATTGTAGAATTTTAAACCACTTGGCTTTATATGTTTTGACCGCTTGCCCGCCTGGCTTATTCTTGA
>JBMOKR010000084.1:0-8170 GCA_049324335.1 Patescibacteria group bacterium
TCAAAGTCTTGCCTGATCGAGCGCACGACGCCCTTTCTCATTTTGGAATGGCCAAGGAAATCGGAGTCTTGGAAGGCAAGGAAATTGATTATGATTTTGACGGGCTAGTTCTTCCTAAGAAGAAATCGAAGGAACTCGAAGTTGAGATCGAAGACACATCACTTTGTCCGAGATACATCGGAATGGTAGTCAAAGGAGTAGAAGTGAAGGAATCACCGGAATGGATGAAAGAGAAGCTTCGTGATTGCGGAATGCGGCCGATTAATAACATCGTGGACGCCACTAATCTCATCATGTTGGAACTGGGAAACCCCATACACGCTTTTGATTTCGATGAAATCAAAAACCAATTTCCAATTTCCAATTTCCAATTTCCAAACAAATCTAAAAATTCTAATGAAAAAAACGTAAAAATAATAATTAGAAACGCAAAAAAAGGAGAGAAGCTAATACTATTGGACGGAGAGGAGAAAGTTTTAGATGAAAATGATTTAGTTATTGCTAATCCAGAAAAAATATTAGCTTTAGCTGGGATAAAGGGCGGTCTCAATTCAGGAATCACGGAAAAAACGACCGATTTGGTCATTGAAGTGGCCAATTTTAATGCGATAAATATCCGGAAAACTCGGACGAAATTGGGAATTTCAACCGACGCGTCGGCGCGCTATGAAAAGGATATCGACCCCAACCTCTCAGAAAAAGCGGCAGTGAGGGTCTTGGAAATCATTCAAAATATTGCCGGAGGAGAACTGGAGGGAGTCGTGGATAATTATCCCAAGAAGATTAATTCCTGGAAGGTAGAATTGTCTCTTGGATACGCGAGAAATCTTTTAGGCGTCGAAGTTTCGGAAAAGCAAGTGGAAAAAACTTTGGGGCTTCTAGGAGTATCCTTTAAGAAGAGCAGGAAGGGACTGATTTATAGCTGTGAAATTCCAACTGTTCGGATTGATCTCAAAACCCAAGAAGACCTGATTGAAGAAATCGGAAGGATTTGGGGCTACGACCATATAGAAACTCAGCCGATAATTTCTGCTATCCGTCCGATGGGACTTTCTCCTGCGAATAAGTTAATAAGGATAATCAGGCGCGAATTGTCAGCGCTTGGATTTTCCGAAGTCTATAATTATTCTTTCTACGGAGAAAAAGAAAAAGGTCTTTTTGCTAAGAGGGAACATTTTGAGATTGAGAATCCGGTAAGTCCGGAAGAAAAATATTTCCGAACAAGTCTTATTCCCGGGCTTCTAAAAAACACGGCGCTGAACCTTGGAAACTTCTCCGATTTCGGTCTCTTTGAAATCGGGAAAGTTTATGAAAAAAATGAGGAGAGCGCGAAAGAGCGACAGTTATTAAGCGGAGTGGTTGCGCGAAGCCAGGAACACGGAGAAGGAAGCTTTCGAGAAGTCAAGGGGATTCTCCAAATTCTGAGTCAGAAATTGGACATGGAACTGGATTTTGAAGTCGTTGATTCCTCTCTGGCGCTTGTTTCTTCTGGGGGGCAGATTGGAAATTTAAAAATGATAGAGAAAGATGTTCAAAGGCTTATGAATCTCAAGAGATTTTCAGGCAGTCTTTGGGCATTTGAGCTGGATTTGGAAAAAGTGGCGCTTCTTAGGAAAAAAGCCAGAGTCTTTGAGGAATTGCCGAGATTTCCCAAATCTCCTCGTGATATCTCCTTCTTGGTTCTCGAAGGTTCAAAGCTATCTTTCAAAGATATTTCTGGGATTTTGAGAAGAAACGGCGGAAAGCTTTTGGAAAGCGTGGAGCTTTTTGATATTTTCGAAAAGGCAGGACAGAAGAGCTACGCAGTGCATTTAGAATTCATGTCTCGAGAGAGAACCTTGGAAAATGGCGAAGTGGAGAAAGAAATGGAGAAAATAACCGAAGCGCTGGAAAAAGAGGGATTTGAAATTAGAAAATGATGAAAGAAATTTCTAAGACTTACGACTTTTTGAAAGTCGAAGACAAAATTTATGCCAAGAGGGAAAAGTCCGGATATTTCAATCCGGATAATTTGAGTTTGCCCCAAGATGCCAAACCTTTTACCATCATCCTTCCTCCTCCCAATATCACTGATAAGCTCCATATGGGGCACGCTGCCATGCTAGCCATTGAGGATCTCATAATCCGCTACAAAAGAATGAGAGGATTCCGGACTCTTTGGCTTCCTGGGACTGATCATGCTTCCATTGCCACCCAAAATGTCGTGGAAAAGAAACTGCTCAAAGAGGAAGGAATTACGC
The DNA here is from genome assembly GCA_049324335.1 of Patescibacteria group bacterium. Classification (GTDB taxonomy): domain Bacteria; phylum Patescibacteriota; class Minisyncoccia; order Moranbacterales; family UBA2206; genus JBMOKR01. Next base: position 2,241 of record JBMOKR010000084.1, read on the forward strand.
GTCATGAATTGGGGAGGGAGAAATTCTTGAAAGAAGTTTGGAAGTTTTTACTTTCTACTCAAAAAACGATTTTAAATCAGATTAGGAAAATGGGAAGCTCCTTGGATTTTTCCAGAGAGGCTTTTACGCTTGATGAAACTAGGCAAAAAGCGGTGGCGCGGATGTTTGTCGAAATGTACGATGAGGGGCTGATTTATCAAGGGAAAAGATTGGTCAATTGGTGCCCTAGGTGCCACTCAACCTTGGCCGATGATGAAGTGGAGCATAAAGAGCAGGAAGCCAAGCTGTATACTTTCAGATACGCCAAGGATTTTCCTATTGAGATATCAACCACGCGGCCGGAAACTAAGCTTGGAGATACGGCTGTAGCGGTCAATCCGAAGGACAAGAGGTATAAGAAGTATGTTGGCAAGACTTTTGATGTGAATTTTTGCGGAGTCGATCTGAAGATAAGAATTATAGCCGACAGGGAAGTGGACATGGATTTTGGAACTGGGGCGGTTGGAGTGACACCGGCTCATTCTTTTGTGGATGCCAAGATGGGAGAAAACAATGGCTTAGAGATAAGAGAAGTTATTTCTGAAGATGGAAAAATCAAGGAAGACTTAGGGAAATTTTCCGGAAATTCAGTCTTGAAAGCCAGAGAAATGGTTGTTAAAGAACTGGAAAAGAATAAATTAATCACCAAGGAAGAAGATTTAAAAAATAATCTCTCGGTTTGTTATCGCTGTGGAGAGTCTATCGAGCCTCTTCTTTCTAAACAGTGGTTCGTATCGGTGGATGAGAAGGTAAAACGTCTAGGAGGAAAATCTCTCAAGGAAAAAGCTATTGAAGCGGCCAAGACTGGAAAGATCGAATTTCTTCCGGAAAGATTTGAGAAGAGATATATTGATTGGATGGAGAATCTCCACGACTGGTGTATTTCTCGTCAAATTTGGTTCGGGCACTCTATGCCGGTCTGGAAAAAGGGGAGTGAAGTCAAGGTTTCCGAAAAGAAGCCAGAAGGAGCTGGATGGAAACAGGAAACAGATACTCTGGACACCTGGTTTTCTTCAGGAATGTGGACTTTCTCCACTCTAGGCTGGCCGGATAAAAAAGCTCAAGATCTTCAATCTTTTCATCCAACTCAGGTTTTAGATACTGGTTATGATATTTTAACCCTTTGGGTGTCGCGGATGATTATGATGAGCCTCTTCGCTACTGGCGAAATTCCTTTTGAGAAAGTTTATCTGCATGGATTGGTTCTCGACAAGCATGGAAAAAAGATGTCGAAATCCAAAGGGAATGGAATCGATCCTCTGGATATGATTTCAATCTACGGTGCTGATGCCGTGCGTCTGGCTCTTCTTATTGGAGGTACTCCGGGAAATGATATGCGGATGTCAGAAGAGAAAGTAGAGGGTTTCCGTAATTTTGTCACTAAGATTTGGAATATCTTCCGTTTTTGCCAGATGACTCCTGGATTCCAGCTGGAAGAAAAAATAAATCAGAAAGACTTGGAAACTTTGGCTGATCGTTGGATTTTGAGTCGGACGGAAACGCTTGTCCAGGAAGTTTCTGATAATTTAGATAGGTATCAGTTTTCCTTGGCCGGAGAGAAACTCAGAGAATTCACTTGGAACGAGTTGGCCGACTGGTATGTTGAAGTTACTAAGAAAGAAAAAAATCCCAAAGTCCTGGGCTATGTCTTGGATAAGTTGCTTCGTCTCTGGCATCCTTTTATGCCCTATGTTACCGAGGAGATCTTTTCCAAGCTGAATAATGATTTGCTTATGGTTGCTAAATGGCCCGGAAGTGAAGCGAAGCTGATTGATAAAAAGGCAGAAAAAGAATTCGCCAAGTTTCAGGAAAAGGTTGTAGCTTCTCGAGTCAAGCCGGCAGATAAAGAGGCGGAAAAAATCAAGACAAAAAAAGAGATAGAAAGTCTAAAAAAGGGAATTGCTCAGAAAGAAGCGCTTCTTAAGAACAAGAATTTCCAAAAAAGCGCCCCCGGGGAAGTTATTCGAGAAAACGAACGGAGACTAGGAGAATACAGAGAAAGGCTTCAGGCATTGACAAAAAGCTGATTTTGATATATACTATAGTCTAAGTTAGAGCTCTTTTAAAAGCTATTTATCAAGGCAAATTAGGCAGTCGCGCCCCGATTTATCGGGGTGAGGAAAGTCCGGACATTCACCTGTCGCTCTCGAGCGACGGGTAAAATGGTAGCGGGTAACGCCCGTCTGGAGTAATCCAAGAGGTGCGAGCAGAGACGGTCATTTCCGAAAGGAAATGGACGTCCTGTCAGTCGTGACTGACGGGACGAGTCCTTATGGCAACATAGGGAGTGAAACGGCTAAATCCTTACCTGAATGCAAGTCCGCGTCCTGTTTTTTACGTAAAAACGGGAAGTGACGCATGACTCTAAGAGTAATTTTAGAGCTAGATAAATGATTGCTACCAATTTGTTGCTCCGACTCCGTCGGAGACAAAATTGGCACAGAATCCGGCTTATCGATTTGCCTTGATAAATGGTTTTTTATAAAAAAGACACCAAGGAAACGAATATTTACACAAATAAAACTAAAAAATAATTTAGTTAAAGTTAGTAAATATTCGTAAATTTCGTGTATTTCAAATATGAAACGATCGGAATTATTTTTTAGCGCCATCCAAGTCCCAGTCGATTTCGCTATGATTGTCCTGGCTTCTCTCACGGCTTTTGCTATCCGGAATATTCCCGAGGTCCTGGCCCTCAAACCCAAGCTTTACGAATATCCCTTTGAAAGTTACCTCAAGATAACACTTGTCGTGGCTTTTCTTTTTTTAATTATCTATGCCCTCGAAGGTCTTTATGATATCCGTTCCACCCGTAAATTCTGGAAAGAATTCTTGCGGGTCTTTTCCGCTACTTCGATCGCGCTGGTTATCATAATCGTAGCTATCTTCTTGAAACGGGAATGGTTTTCTTCTCGTTTCGTCATTCTTTCCGGGTGGGTATTTGCCGTCACCTATGTCGTTTTGGCTCGCTATCTGATCCAGCTTCTTCAGAAGTGGTTGCTTAGGAAAAAAAGCATCGGAGTCCACCGGGTGCTTCTTATCGGGACCAACGGTAAGATTAAGCAAATCGCCAAGCTTATCAAGAAAGATAAGAATCTCGGCTACAAAGTCGTCGCCGAAGTCGATAATGCCCACCTTAAAGAAATACGACTTATCAAAGAACAACGAGGGATTGATGAAATAATCCTTTGCGAACCGTCTATCCCGGATGACGAACAAGAAAAACTGGTAGATTTTTGCGCCATCAACAACATCGTTTTTAAATATATCCCGACTACTCTTCAAACTTCCAAATTGCAGATGGGCGTCTTGGCCGGGGAACCGATCATTGAGATAAAGAATACTCCTTTGGATGGCTGGGGGCGGATCGCTAAGCGGATATTTGATATCTTCTTTTCAATCATCGGCATCATCATTGCTTCTCCGATTATGCTAATTACGGCCATTGCCAGCAAATTGGACAGTCGCGGGCCGCTTATTTATAAGAATGAAAGGATTGGAGCGGATGGCAAGAAGTTTTTTGTGTATAAGTTTCGATATTTAAAATGGGAGTATTCGATTTCAAAAGATAATCCCAATCTCGAGGAGGCTTTGAAGTTCGAAAAAGATTTAATTGCCAAACAGAGCATCAGGAAGGGGCCATTATATAAAATTAAAAGAGATCCCAGAAAAACTCGTGTGGGTCATTATATTGAAAAATATTCCATCGACGAATTGCCACAACTTTTCAATGTTCTTTTCGGCTCGATGAGTCTGGTTGGACCGCGTCCGCACCAAAAGCGGGAGGTGGAAAAATATATGGACTATCACAGAAGACTTCTGACGATCAAACCTGGTGTAACCGGGATGGCCCAAGTGTCCGGACGCTCTGATCTTGACTTTGAAGATGAATATCGCTTAGATTTATATTACATTGAAAATTGGTCGTTGCTCTTGGACGTTCAAATATGTCTCAAGACAGTGGGAGTCTTGTTTAGGAAGAGAAGAAATCTATGAGCTGGTCAAATATCGGAAAAATCGCCTTCCAGGCGGTTTTTTGTTATAATCAGGACATATGAAAATCGCCTTGGTCCACGATTATCTAGTCCAATATGGGGGGGCAGAAAGAGTGCTGGAGTGCTTCAGTGAGGTTTTTCCTGATGCTCCGATTCATACCTTGATCCATAATCCCGAAGCAGTCCATCATATTTTTGACGGGAAAGACATTAGGACTTCCTGGCTCCAAAATTGGCCCTTAGCTAAAACTAAGCATCGGATTTTCCCCGCTCTTATGTCGGTCGCAGTAGAAAGTTTCGATCTTTCAGATTACGACGTAGTTCTGTCTGATTCTTCCAGTTTTGCCAAAGGAGTCATAACTGGGCCGGAAACTCTCCATATCTGTTATATGCATACTCCGATGCGTTATGCTTGGGATGACTGTCAGAAATACACCCGGGATTTTTACTGGGCTCCCTTTATAAAGAAGCTAGTTCCTCTTTTTATGAACTATCTCCGTCTCTGGGACCGCTTGGCTGTTGAAAGAGTGGATGAAATAATCGCTAATTCTAACTTCGTCAGAAGAAGGATTAGGAAATATTACCATCGGGAAAGCCAGGTCATCTATCCGCCAGTCGATCTGGGAAATTTTGAAGTTTCTGAGACACAAGAGGATTATTTTCTGATGGTCGGGCGTCTTATGGCTTATAAGCGTTTTGATATCGCTATAGAGGCTTTCAATAGACTAGGCAAGAAACTTAAAATAATCGGAAGAGGTCCCGAGGAAAAGAAGCTTGAGGATTTAGCTGGTCCCAATATTGAATTTCTGGGCCGGGTATCGGATGAAGAACTGGGAAAATATTATTCCAAATGCCAGGCTTTCATTTTTCCTCAGGAAGAAGACTTTGGAATTGTGGCTGTGGAGGCTTTTGCCTCAGGTCGTCCCGTTATCGCTTATCGAGGTGGAGATATTCCGGAGCACCTAAGAGAGGGAGAAAACGGAGTGATGTTTGACAGCCAGACAGTTGATGATATCGTAGAAGCGGTCAAAAAATTCCAGGGGATGTCTTTTGATGGACCGGCTATCCGGCGGACAGCCGAAAAATTTGATCGGGAAATATTCAAGGCCAAAATCAAGGAATTTGTGGAAAGGGAATTTGAAGATTTTAAAAATAATAAATCCTAAACTATGGAACTAAAAGAAATAATTAGTATTATAAAAAAAGACTGGAAGGCGCTTTTTGCTACCATTATCGTAATTTTAGCGATAATTTTTTCCTATTTTCTTTTCCGGCCGGTCTCTTTTGATTCTTCTCTCGATCTCAACATCACTCGCTCTGGAAAACAAGAAACTCCTGACTATAAATATGATAATTTTTACCGGCTCCAAGCGGATGAAAAATTTGCCGATACGCTGGTTGAGTGGCTGAAAAGTCCATCGGTAGTTTCCCGGATAATGGAAAAGGCTGGCCAGAAGGAGGAGTTGAGTTTGAAACAGCTTTCTCGGGCTATCGAAGCAGACAAGTACTCTTCTCAGCTGGTGCTGGTCAATTATTCTTCCGTTTCTGAAAAGGAGGCGCAAAAGATGGCCCAAGCGATAGAAAGCGTTCTGGAGGAAAATATTGAAGAACTGAACAGGAGTCAGGCGGAAGAGAATTGGTTTCAAATAGTTGCTCAGGGGCCAACTATTAAGGTTGAGACCTTTGACCCGTTCACAGTTTTTATCGCTAGTCTTGTCTTGGGAATATTTTTTGGTTTTTGGGTTGTGTTTATTCGACATTATTTAAACTAGCTCAAAGCTTTAAAATCTATGAAAATCGGAATTGATGTGCGATGCTTGGCGGAGGGCAGAAGGACGGGAGTCGAAGAATATGTACTAAGTCTTCTCCCGGGAGTTTTTGAAAGGAATCGCCGGG
>JBMOKR010000085.1:0-8112 GCA_049324335.1 Patescibacteria group bacterium
CGAGGAAAGATATCTTCATGGAAATATTCTTGTAGCCCTCTCCGGAATTGGGATTGGAAAAAAGCTTGGCCTCATCCAGTGCACCTCGGATAACATCAGTTTCGGGATCGCGTTCCGGAAAAAGATCTTCCAGTTCTTCCTCATCTAAATAATTTCTGAGGCGAAATTCCACTTGCACCTTGGGGTCTGACTTCTTCTTGGCCTCATCCTCTACCGCCATCAAAAAATCAATGATCTCCTCATTGGTCTTTTCATCGGGAAAAATGAAAGTCATACGAAAAAAGTCATCCAGAAATTTAAGATTCTCCTTCTTGGGATCCCGGAGGAGTTTCATAATCGATTTCATCCCCCCCTTGACTCCCACCAGCACCTCGGAAAAAAGATAGTTTCGCTGCCTTTTTCCGAAATTATTCAAACGGCAAGGCCCCAGCTCCTGGCCCCTCTCACTCCACTCCACGAGCTTCTGTTCACTGGCCGGAGATCTAAAAACTTCTATCTGTTTTCCATCGAGCGGGATAAGCGAAGCAAGAATGCCAGCTTCTCCGGACACATCCTCGTCTCTCCCTAGCGCAAACTTGGCATATTCCAAAAATTTATTGAAGTCCTGATTATTCTTTATGACATCCAGGATAAAAGCCAGTTTGAGAATCTGGCAAGTCGTGAGTCTTTCTGCTCCATAAGACTTCTTGTCCGGAACCAGAATATCTCTTTGTTCCTTTGGCTCGGAAATATCCACCCCGACTTTCCTAAAAAAGCCTAACACCTCTTCCTGGCTCTGGAATCCTTTACTAATCTGATTTTTAACGCTTACTGAGACTCCAATATTTCTTCCCTTGGTCGGGTTGAAAGGAACCAAATAGGGCCTAGTTTCATATATTTCCAGAGCTTCTTTCAATATGCCAGACACCCTTTCCAGGTCCTCGCTACTCTGCAAATTGCCAAAGCGCGGTTCAAACCACTCTAAAAAGGTTCCAACGCTTTCCAGATATCTTTTGGGCACGCCCTGAAAATCCAAAGCCGTGACATCTTTGTCGGGATCATCCAACCTTCTTTCCTGGCGCCTTTCTTCTATCCGAGAATTGGGAACGGAATGAAGGTCTTCGAACCGCTTAACAATTTTCTTTTCCAAAGATTCGCCCATTTTTCTTACAATTCGACTTCGATTTTTATCTCCTCATTATTTCTGAGAAGCGTGAGCTCCATTTTTTCACCCTTCTTCTTTTGATACAAAATTTCCGAGAGCGGATTTTCCCAGTCAATTTCCTTGTCATTTACCCGGGTAATGATATCGCCCAATTTGAGCCCAGCTTTTTCGGCTGGAGATCCGGAAAGAATTGCTAGTCCGCTTTGAAGCGAAGGCGAATACACATAGGCGCCCTTATCCTGTTTCATATCATGAATCAGGGCGTAATTTTTGGTAAGCGGGATGTAGTAGATGCCGAGAATTGCCGATTGGGCAAGTTCTTTTTTGATGGATTTTTCAATCACTTTTTTCACTTCATTGGCTGGGATGACAAAAAAATCTCCTTGGCCGTCCTTTTCGACTCTTCCGACTATCCCGATAATTTGTCCGGCAAAATCTGCTGCCACTCCTCCGACATAGTTTCCCCCAAGAGCTATGTCCAATTTATAAACTCCCTCGAGCTTTTCCGAAGAAGAAACCGTTTTTCCATTGATGCTATAAGTTTCATCAAAATAGCTAAGAAGTCCCGATCCAAAACTGGCAATTCCTTGGCCTGGGTTTTTTCCGAAAGCAATCACTTTTTCTCCTGGCTTTATGTCGTCAGAATTGGCAAAAGAGGCCACTGTCAAATTACTGGCATTAATCTTCAGAAAAGCCAAATTGCTATATTCATCGGTTCCAAAAAGTTCCGCCTCAAAAACACTTCCGTCGAAAAGAATAACCTTGTAGGAGGCTCCTTCCAAGATCAAATTATTTTTGTCAGTAATAATCAGGCCGTCGCTAGTAGCGATGACTCCCACAGCTTCTTGAGATGAAGGAATGACGCTCTTATTTTTGGAAAAAACCTTTTCGGCTGGATTTTTCCTCAGAGAAATTATTTCCACTAAAGACGCGGAAACTTGACTAGTGACTTTATTGACCGTGTTCTCTTCTTTAACAAAAATCTGCTCAGTCTTATTGATGACCGTCACGCCTTCCGTTCCCCTCTTCAGAAACTCATAACGGCTCCAGAAGTCGGACGAAGACAGATAGGGAAAAACATATTGATTAGCCATTACTCCACTCAACCCTCCCAAAAAAATTACCAGGATTAGAAAGATTACTTTTTGCTTGTTTTTCATAGATCGTTTAATTTAAAAAGTAGGCGTCCACTTGGAAGTCAGAAGAACAATTCCAATAAGAACCGACACTCCGACTAAATGGCCCACTAGCCTTTTTTTGCTTAAAACAAGGGAAATATGACCCCTGATTATTTCCCAGAGCACATAGTAAAGTATAAGAGCAATCACTCCGGTCGTCAAATAGCCAAAGGGCCAGAAATTAAGCGTCCAGACTATCTGGGCTACCAAAAAAGAGAGGACGAAAGAAAAAAACCAGATATTCCCCTCTCCTTTTTTGAAAAATATCAACGTTCCGTAGCTGATAAGGAGACTGATGGCAAAATAGCCCAGCATCAGAACATAAACTGGAACTAGGTAGTTTAAATAAAATCCATAAGAAGCGGAAAAAGCGAAAAAGAGAGCTGTGAAGCTTCCAGCTACCACCATCCCCCGGGCAGTCTGGTCAGTCGGAGCTTTCTTGAGACGATAAATTCCCAAGAGAGACAGATAATACATGAGGGAGCTAAGGGCTATAAAAGCCTGCCTCTCTCCGGGAAGAGTGACTAGATAGAGAAGACCGGCGGAAAAAATAGAGAAGACAGAAGGCAAAACAGCAAATATCCAACGCCCTCCCAATTTCTTTCCTTGGAAAATTGCCAGAAGTAGAAGAATCCCGATTGAAAAAAGCCACCAAGAGCCGAAGAAAAGAATCGACTCCAGACCAAGAGAAAATATCAGGGTGAAAAGAATAATTTTAAATTTAAGAAACAAAAATTTTTTTCTACTTGATTATGAATTTTTCTGTTTTCTTGTCGAAATCCACTCGAACGCGCGCTCCCTCTCTTATTTCTCTTTCAATTATCTTGGTCGCTAAAGGATCGAGGATCTTCGTTTGAATGACTCTCTTCAACGGCCGGGCGCCAAAAGTCGGTTCATATCCGATTTTGGCCAAACCTTCTTTGGCCAATCCGGTGAGAATGATCTTGATTTCTTTTTCCAAAAGACGCTTCTCTACTTGTTTCAGCTGGAGATCAATAATAGATTTCAGCATAATCTTGGAAATCGGGTGGAAGATTATAATTTCATCCAAGCGGTTTAAAAATTCCGGTTTGAAATTTTCCCGAAGCACCCCTAAAACCTTGCTTTTTATTTCTCCTTCACTTAGGAATTCTTTTTCCTCTTCTTCCTTAAATCCCAAACCGCTTTTATAGATGATGTCCGATCCGACATTGGAAGTCATTATGATAACCGTATTCTTAAAATTTACTCTCCGGCCCTTGGCATCAGTCAGATGCCCTTCGTCCAAAATCTGGAGCATCACATTAAACACTTGCGGATGAGCCTTCTCAATCTCATCAAAAAGAATAACGCTGTAAGGTTTTCTCCGAACCATCTCCGTGAGCTGGCCGCCCTCCTCATGGCCAATATAGCCCGGAGGGGAACCAATGATTTTGGAAACGCTGTGAGCTTCCATATATTCGCTCATATCAATCCGAAGGAGAGCTTTTTCGTCGTCAAATAGAATTTCTGCCAACGCTTTGGCTAACTCTGTCTTGCCTACCCCGGTCGGACCCAGAAATATGAACGATCCGATGGGACGCCCTTCCTCCGAAATTCCGGCCCGTGATCGCCGGATAGCATTCGCCACTGCCTGAATAGCTTCTTTCTGTCCCACCACTCGCTCTTCCAGCTCTTTTTCCAAATTCACCAGTCTTTCGCTTTCGCTCTCCAGCATCTTGGAAACCGGAATGCCCGTCCAGCGGGAGACTACTTTGGCGATATCTTCTTCCGTAATTTCTTCTTTGAGCATAGCCTCCTTTTTCTGAATAGAATCCAGCCGAACCTTTTCCTTTTTGATGCTCTCTTCTAATTCGGGAATCTTTCCATAGCGGATTTCTGCTACCTTATCCAGTTCCAGATTGCGTTCGGCAATCTCAGCTTCTTCCTTGAGTTTTTCTATAGAGGCTGAATTTTCCCGAAGCTTCACCAGTAAATCTTTTTCTGTCTTCCATTGGAAATAAAGTTTATCAAATTTTTCCTTGATATCCGCTAGCTTTTTGTTAATTTCTCGAATACGAGAAAGGCTCTTTTTATTCTTCTCTTTTTCCAAGGCTTTCTTCTCGATTTCCAATCGTCTTTTCTGTCTCTCTAAATTGTCAATTTCAGCCGGCATAGAATCGATTTCCATTCGAAGAGCGCTGAGCGCCTCATCAATCAAATCAACCGCCTTATCTGGAAGAAAACGATCGGTTATGTAGCGGGAGGAAAGTTTCACGGCTTCCCGAATAGCTCCATCGGTGATTTTCACTCCGTGATGGACCTCGTATTTTTCCTTGATGCCTCGCAAAATATCAATAGCGTCTTCTTGACTTGGCTCAGCTACAAAAATCGGTTGGAAGCGTCGCTCTAAGGCAGCGTCTTTCTCGATATATTTCTGATATTCCTTGAGGGTAGTGGCCCCAATCACTTTGACCTTTCCCCTGGCCAAAGCAGGTTTAAGCATATTGGAAGCATCCAGCGATCCTTCAATAGCTCCGGCGCCCACTAAAGTATGAAGCTCATCAATAAAAAGGATGAAGCGTCCCTCGGCTTTTTCAATCTCATTGATAATGGCTTTTAGGCGTTCTTCAAATTCTCCACGAAACTTAGTTCCGGCCAGAAGAAGGCCCAAATCTAAAGATAGGATTACCCTATCTTTTAGAGTTTCTGGGGCATCGCCTTCGGCGATTCTTTGCGCCAAGCCTTCCACTATAGCCGTCTTTCCAGTTCCCGCCTCTCCTATAAGCACCGGATTGTTTTTGGTCCGCCGGCTGAGAACTTGCATAGCCCGCCTTATCTCATTGTCTCTTCCAATTACCGGATCCAATTTTTTATTTCTGGCCAGTTCTGTTAGGTCCAAGGTGAACTTTTCCAAAACCTTCCTCTTGTTTTCCGGATCGGGAGAATCGATTTTTTGATCGCCTCGAATCTCAGAAATTACTTTCAGGACTTTTTCCAAATCAACTCCTCGTCCAGAGAGAAATTTCCCGACTTTATTTTCGGAAGCCAAAAATCCTAAAAGCAGATGTTCGGTTGAAATGAATTCGTCTCCCATTTTTTTGGCTTCTTCTTCTCCAGAAGCAATCACAGCAATCAGTTCTGGAGTAATGAAAAGTTGGTTGGCCTGAGAGTCCGTTTTCACCTTAGGATATTTTTCAATCTCCTGAAGAACTTCTTGGGAAAGCTTTTCTACTGGGATCTCCAGCTTCTCAAAGACCAGGGGAACGATAGAATCCTTTTGATTAAGAAGCGCGAAAAAAAGATGGAAACTATCCACTTGTTTCTGGATGCGGACAATAGAAATTTCCTGAGCGTCGCGAAGCGCTTCCTGGCTCTTAAAAGTAAACTTGTTAAAATCCATCATAGAAAAAATACTTACGCTTTATCTTGCCCATTCTAAACTAAAATCGGCTCAAAATCAACCCTCCTACCTCTTCTCTTCCAGTTTGGCCCGCAGTTCCTTTTCCTGACCTTTGTGCCAAATCTTAAGGACCACTTCATCTCCCACGTTCTTTCGATTTATCATTTCTGAAAGAGTCGTCTTTTCGTCAATTTTGACGCCGTCCACTTCTAGGATAATGTCATTTTCAACAAGTCCGGCCTTGTCAGCTGGAGAACCAGGAATAACAGCAAAATCTGTCATTCTTTCTCCGCGAAGAACCAAGACTCCATAGCTAAAAGGAAGATTATTCTCCTTTTGAATCTCCTTGCTAATAGGGATATAGCGCACACCCAAATACGGAGCAGTGATTTTTCCACTGGTTCGAACTTGCTCTACCGCTCTTCGTATTTGATTGGTAGGAAGGGCAAAGCCGATATTTTCCGCTCCCTGGGCCACCGCCACATTCACTCCGACGACCTTTCCTGAGATGTCCAAAAGCGGTCCGCCAGAATTGCCGGAATTTATAGCCGCATCGGTTTGAATGATATTGTTTAATCTTTCCGCTTGGCCAAAATCACTTCCCGCCGTGATATTTCTCTTGAGACCGGAAACTATTCCTCGACTCACGGTGTTGGAAAATTCTCCCAATGAATTTCCGATAGCAATTACGGTTTGGCCGATCTTGAGCTGATCAGAATCTCCCAAGTCCAATGTCGGGAAATCTGATCCTTCAATCTTAATTACAGCAATATCATTCATTGGATCTTTGGCTAAGACCTTGGCTGGATATTCCTTTCCGTCATTTACAACAACCGTATATTCTGCTCCAGAGTCCGCGACTACATGTTTGTTAGTTACGATCATCCCGTCCTTAGAAACCAGAAATCCACTTCCTCCTCCGATGGTCTGTTTTTCGCTTTCTTGGCCATTTTCTCCCACCCCGTTTCTTTCTCCAAAAAAATAATTAAAGAAATCATCGCCGAAGGGCTCCGAGAAAAGTCCTTGGGCCCGAGAAATCTCCTTGGAAATGACTATGCTCACTACCGCCGGAGTAGCCTGTTCTACTACTGAAATGACCGCCGAGTCTTCTTGGATTATCTGCTCCCGAACTATTTCCGGATTCTCTCGGACATTTTTTTTGAGAAAACCAATCTTTCTAAGAATAAGATCTCCTGAGCGGGAAGAGAGAAAACCAAAAACCGCGCCAAAGAAGGATGCTAAAACAAGCGCCGCAACAAAGAAAAAGGCTAAAAAAATCTTAGAAAGGCTCCTGTATTTTTGGCTTGTTTCTTTCTTTATTTCTTCTTCCATATTATTTTTTCAAAAAAGAACTTACATATCGAGGACTAATTAGTCCGAGTACATAAGTCCTCTTTGAATTCTCGATAATCTGCTAATTACTCTTCCAGGGAAATCGCGCTCACCGGACAGGCATCCACAACCTCCTGGCAATTGCAACTTCCACATTCTTCGGCAATAACTTGGGATTTTCCGTTTTCATCGATCTTGAAAACTTCTGGGCACATCTGGGCGCAAGTTCCACACCCGATACAGGCCTCTTGGTTCACTTTTGGTTTCGCCATATATTTTTAATTAGTTTAATTAGAAAATTAATGAAGCATCCCCAGTTGATTCTTCCAACAACTTTTTCTCATAATCACGCATCTCCTGGCTTTCGAAATCAACTCTTCCCTCCTCTCGGTTCCAATAGAGACCTCGAATTGGAATCCAGACTGAACGTTTTTTCTTTTCTTCAGAAAGCCAGTCTCCAAAATCCTGCTTTCGGATAAATATCTGCCTGATTTTCACGAATTCTGTTTCCTTTTCGGTCTTTCTGTCAACCAAATTTATTAAATGAAAACCCAAGGAGCTTTCCAAAATTCCGCTGGTTTCTCCCTTATCGAGAGAAAAAACAGCTTCAGAAATTTCCGGGAGAATTTGTTTTTTCGAGAACCATCCCAAATCACCGGCTGAATTGACGCTTTCTCCTTCGGAATAAGCCTTAACAACTTCTTCGAAGCTTTTTCCCTTATCCAATTCCAGTTTGGCTTCCGAAATCAGTTCTCGCTTCTTTTCCCAATCCCTCTCCTTTTCTTCTACGTAGTTCTGGAGATTTTCTTTGTATAAATCCGGCTGGACTATCCGCTTTTCAAAATCATCCAAATCCCAGCCGTAAAGCTTATCCATATTTTCTCGCAAGTAATCTCCCGAAGAATATTCTCCGATCTTTCTTTCTATCGATTGCTTAATAAGACTTGGGGTTATTTTTATTCCCCTTTCCTTGGCTAATTCATAAATGATAGCATCCTCTATCATCTTATCCAAAAGATCCTTTTCCTTTATCTCCAATCGGCGTTTTCCCTCATCTGTAGAAAAATCCACCCGCATTCCCAGTTCGGAAAAATCCT
>JBMOKR010000086.1:0-921 GCA_049324335.1 Patescibacteria group bacterium
AAACCCAGGTGGGCCGTCGTCGCTACATCCCAGAGATTAATTCGCCCAACTTTATGGTAGCGAACGCCGCTGAACGGATGGCTATCAACATGCCGATTCAGGGACTCGCTGCGGACATTATGAAGCTGGCCACAATTGCGGCTGAGAAATTGGTCGAAAAATATCCGGCCCGCGCGCGAATGATTCTTCAGGTGCATGACGAGCTTATTTTTGAAGTGCGGGAAGATGTGGCGGAGGAATTTTCAGCGAGGATCAAAGACGTGATGGAAAAAGTTTATGAGCTCAAAATCCCGCTCATCGTGGATGTGAAGGTGGGAGATAATTGGGGGAGTATTTAGTTTGTGGTTTGTAGTTTTTAGTTTGTAGTAACTAAAAACCAAAAACTAAGAACTAAAAACTGTTCCTATGCCGGAATTACCCGAAGTTCAAACAGTCGTTAGCGATTTGAATCGAAAAATCAAGGGCGATACAATCGTCGATTTTTGGTCGGACTGGCCAAGCTCCATCAAAAATGCGACGCTTTCCAAATTCAAGAAAGAGATAAAAGGCAAAAAAATCTTGGGAGCTAGAAGAATCGGAAAAAATATTTTCATCGATTTGTCGGGTGGCAAAACTTTGTACATTCATTTGAAAATGACAGGACACCTGCTTGTGAAAGCACAAGCAAATTTTCAATTTTCAATTTTCAATTTTCAAACAATTTCCAATGATAAAATTTCAAAAACTAATAACGCTTTCTTCGAAGATAGAGTCAATCAATATATTCATCATGCCTGGAAGCTTAAAGACAAAAAGGGAAAGCTTAAAGCATTGGAGTTTTCGGATTTGCGGAAGTTTGCCAAAATCGTGCTAGCGGATACGGATAAGATCGCAGAGCTTCCAGAGATAGGACAACTGGGAATTGACGCAATGGACAAAAAT
>JBMOKR010000086.1:931-7726 GCA_049324335.1 Patescibacteria group bacterium
ATTTTACTCTAGAAAAATTTCAGGAAATATTAAGCAAGAAAAACAAATCTCCAATTGGCTTAATTCTTATGGATCAATCCCTCCTGAGCGGAATCGGGAATATCTATCGCAGTGAAATTTTATTTCAAGCCGGAGTAATGCCGGAAAGAAAGGCAGAGAGCCTCTCTAAGGCGGAAATAGGAAAGATATTTGAAAGTAGCAGAAAAATCCTTGAAAAAGCCATAAAACTTCGGGGAACGTCAGACAGCGATTATCGCGATACCGATGGAGCTCCGGGCGGGTTCCAGAAGATTTTGAAGGTGTATAATAGAGAAAGTGAAAAATGCCAGAAATGTGGTACAATAATATCACGTGGCAAGATGGGACAAAGAAGCATATTTTTTTGTTCCAAATGTCAGAAATAAAAAGTAATTTTATAAAATGAACAAGACTCAAAAAATAATTGTGAGTGTCGTAGCAATCCTGGTAGCAGGAAGCCTGGTATATTTTTTTGCCACGAGATCATCTAAAAGCGGAAAGCAGATAAATTTGGGCGGAGACAAAGCGGCTGTATCTGAAACAGAACCAAGAAATGAGGGGCCGGTAAGCCCAATTTCGGGAGTATCCTGCGACAATTGGAACCGCCGTCCGATTGCAGTTATGCAACCAGCTGATGTGACAGCGCGTCCCGCCAGCGGATTTTCTGACGCGGATATGGTGGTTGAGATGCCAGTGATTACAGCTACTATTACGCGACTCATGGGCGTTTATGTTTGTGGAGACCCGGAAGATGTCGGTTCAATGCGGAGCGCCAGACATGATTTTGTTCATTTGGCGGCCGGTCTGGATGCTATTTTTGCTCACTGGGGAAGGTCGGACATGGATTGGTTTAAGGAAAAGCTGAACGGAGGAATAATCGACAACTTGAATTGTAATGGAGATGCGGGAAAATCAGCGGCCAACTATTGTTATCGAAAAGAGGGAATGGCTCGAGGCGTAGATAGTGGGTATGCCAAGTTTGCTCAATTTGTCCAGGCGGCCAAGGATTATGGCTATCGAATGGAGAACAAGTTTTCTGGATATCCTCACCAAGAGGAAGCGACTGAGTCGGAAAGAGGAAATGGCGGTCATCTCAGAGTGGCTTTTGCCGGTCCGTTTGCGGCTGAATATGATTATGATAAAGCGACCAATTCCTATCTCAGGACTTGGGGGAACGCTGAAGATACCGATCGCAACAACGGAAAAAGAATTGCTCCTAAAAATATTGCTGTTCTTATGGCTAAATCAGAGCAAATCGAGGGCCAATATAATAATGTCCAGCTTGGAGACCCTTGGATGGACGAGTCTGATAGTGGGGAAGCTTTCTACTATATGAATGGCAAGGAGTATAGAGGAAGTTGGAAAAAAGACAAATCTCGAGTGGATAGCAAACTTTATTTCTACGATGAGTCGGGACAAGAAGTCAAATTTGTTCCCGGACAAATCTGGGTAGAAGTTCTTGAACCGGGGCAGACCTTAAAATGGGAGCCAATGGTCTAGTTAGAAAATGATTATATTTCTCTACGGCGAAGACAGTTTTCGCTCAAACGAAAAACTAAAAGAAATAAAAGAAAAATTCAGGGGGTCGGCTAACGGGGCCGGCCTCTCATTTTTTGATTTTTCTGAAAAAAGTGACCAGGATGTCATTAGCTCTTTTGGTTCACAGGGACTTTTTTCTTCAAAGAGACTAGTAGTTGTTAAAAATCTAATTATTTCTGGCGCTAAGGAAATCCAAGATGCAATCCAGGAACACTTGAAAAAAAATCCAGGAATTTTTTCTGATTCGGATTTGGAGGTGGTGTTTTTTGAGACCAAAATGCCAGCCAAAAATAAGCCACTTTTCAAGTTCTTGGAAAAAAATGAGAAAGTCAGGAAAGAGATTTTTGAAAAGTTGCTTCCAGCTCAGCTTTCCCAATGGATCCGAAAAAAAATAGACGAAATCAACCCAGGACAAAAGATTTCTGCCGGAGCTCTTTCTCAACTGATTCTTCTTTCCGGAGAGAATATGTGGATGCTTGAAAATGAGATTGAAAAACTTTCTTCTCTGGCGTTCGGAAGGGAGATTTGTGAAGAAGATGTGGAGAAGCTAACTGCTTCCAACGTAGCGGGCAATATTTTTTCTACAGTTGATGCTATTGGAGCCAATGATAAGAAGCGGGCCTTGGCGCTTATGCTCGAACATTTTAGTCGGGGAGATGATCCCTTCTATATCTTATCTATGTTAGTCTATCAATTCCGAAATCTTCTCCTGGTTGCTGATTTCTACCGGAGAGGAATGAAGAATGAACTGGAAATTTCCCAGGTGGCTAGAATGCATCCCTTCGTGGTGAGGAAATCCCTGAATCAAGTTAGAAAATTCGAGTTTTTCCAACTGAAGGATATTTATGGGCGTCTTCAGAATATTGATCAATCAGCCAAGACTGGAAAAGTCGATATTAAACTGGCGCTTTCCAAATTTGTGGTGGAGATATAAAATTTTCTAGAGAGCTTAAAAGCCCCGACATGAGTCGGGGCTTTTTCTAAGAACTATAAACTAAGAACCGCGAACTATTTCTTGGCTAATTCCTTCACCTTCTTATTAAGACGGGATTTCTTGCGAGCGCCAGTATTCTTTTTGAGAACTTTCTTCTGGATAGCTTTATCAATGGCTTTTAGGGATTTTTTTAGAAATTCCTGGGCTTTGGCGACATCATTTTTGGCCAAGGCTTCCTGGGTCTTTTTGATTGCGCTTCGGAATGTTCCTTTAGTTCGGGTATTTTTTTCTGTTTTTCGCTTAGTGACCCGCATGTATTTCTTGGCGGATTTTTTGATAGGCATATTCTAATTTGGATACGAATTAAATTCGAATTAAAACGAATCTTTCGCAATTAATATTTAAGTTTGACTTGAGACTATTCATTTTTAACATGGAATTTGATTTTTAGCAAGAAATGGGGGAAAATTGGTATATGATAGGGAAAATCAAGGGGAAAATAGAATATATTCGGGATAACTATGTGATTGTGGATGTTTCCGGCGTGGGGTACAAGGTATTTTCCACAGCCTATACTCTGGGAAAGATATCCGGCAAAGAGTCCGTAGAATTATTTATTCATACCTATGTTCGAGAGGATATCCTAGCTCTTTACGGATTTTTAACCCTGGAGGAGCTCGAAATGTTTGAACTCCTGATTTCCATAACCGGAATCGGCCCCAAGGCAGCCATTGGAATCTTAACTATTGCCACTCCTAAAACTATAAAAACAGCTATTCTCAATGAGGATGCCTCAATACTTACCAAAGTCTCCGGAATTGGCAAGAAGACGGCCGATCGGGTAATTTTAGAACTTCAAAACAAAATCGCCGATCTTCCGCAGGGAGATAAGGATGATGCCATTGTTGATTCGGATGCTATCGAAGCGCTTATGACTATGGGATACAATGTTACAGAGGCTAGGGAGGCTCTCAAAATGGTTTCGGCTGATGTTAAAGAAATCAGCCAAAGAATCAAGTTGGCGCTCCAGAGTTTGGGGAAAAAATGATGAGAGATTTTTTACAGTCAAAAGAATGGAGAAATTTTCAGGAAAGTTTTGGAAGGAAGACTTTTTTTGTCGAATCGAAAAATTCAAGTGCTAGCATTATTGAACATGAATTGCCGGTTGTGGGGAAGTATTTTTATGTACCGAGAGGAATTTTGTTTTGTCATCCTGAGCGGACCCTGAGTGAGCGGAGCGAATCGAATGGGGAGTCGAAGGATCTTCAAGATAAAAAAACAGATTCCTCGGTCCCGCATGCGGGACTCGGAATGACGATTAAGGGGGTAGTTGAATTAGCTAGGCAAAATAACTCCAGGTGGATACGTCTAGATATATCTGACGAAGAAACTTTGAAATTGATAAGAAAAAATACGGATCTCAAAATCGTCAAAGCTCCGCATGATATGCAGCCAAGAGAAGTTTTTTTGATCGATATTGCCAAAAATGAAGAAGACATCCTTTCTGACATGAAGCCCAAAACTCGCTATAATATCCGGCTAGCAGAGAAAAAAGGAGTGGATATAAGAAAGGGAAGGGAATACTTGGATGATTTTTTGAGACTTACCAAAGCGATGGCTAGGAGGCAAGGAATCACTCCGCATCCGGACGAATACTATCGAAAGATGCTTGAGGCAATCCCGGAAGATATATTGAAATTGTATGTGGCCAAATATCAGGACAAGACAATAGCGGCGGACCTGGTGGTTTTCTTTGAGAAAACAGCTACCTATCTTCACGGAGCTTCAGATGATAATTTTAGAAATGTCATGGCGCCCCATCTTCTCAAATGGCGGGAAATCTTGGAGGCTAAGGAATTGGGATGTGAGAAGTTTGATTTTGGGGGAATCAGTCGTAGTGGTCCGACCGCTACAAAGTGGGCCGGAATCACAAAATTCAAACTGGGATTCTCAACCAAAAGTAATCCGACTGAATTTTTGGGAAGCTGGGATATAATTGCTAACCCGCTAAAATATTGGCTGTATAGAAGAATACAGGGCATTAAGGCATTAATTAAATAAAAAATTTCCAATTACCAATTTCCAATTACCAATAAATTATCAATAAAGTAATTTTTCAATTGATAATTAATAAATTGGCAATTGATTGATAATTGATACTTGGGAAGTGATAATTTTTTGCGTAAACTTTGTCCCCAATCTTTCAAAAATATCTATCATCTAGGGATGGCCGTTTTGGCCAATCTATTCTTTGGTTTTCCGGGGAGAAAGATTAAAGTCATCGGCATAACCGGAACCAATGGGAAGACTACGACAGTTCAGATGGTAGCTAGGGTGCTAGAGGTGGGAGGAAGCAAGGTAGCCTTGGCATCGACTATCAACTTTCGGATTGGCGACAAAGAATGGGTCAATACTACCAAGATGACAACCCTTTCCAGTTTTAGAGTGCAAAGTTTTTTAGCTCAGGCCGTAAAAGAGAGTTGCGAGTATGCTATTTTGGAAGTCTCTTCTCATTCGCTCGATCAAAATCGAGTTTGGGGGATTCCTTTTGAGATAGCAATTATCACCAATATTACCCGGGAACATCTGGATTATCATGAGACTATGGACAAATATCGCCGAGCCAAAAAAAGATTATTTAAAAATGTTCGAGTGGCGGTGGTGAATTTGGATATGAAGAGTCCGGAATATTTTCTGGATTGTGATGCGAGGATTATTTATGGATACTCGACAAAAAATCAAAAATCAAAACTCAAAATTCAAAATGACAAATCAAAACTCAAAACTATCCAAGCGAAAGATATAAATTTGGGACTAAGTGGAACAAACTACAAACTACAAACTACAAACTACAAAATAAATTTACCCGGCCTTTTCAATGTGGAAAACGCTCTGGCGGCTACCTGTGTCGGATTGGCTTGCGGAATCTCTGAAGATTCCATAGGTGAGGCTCTGGGGAGTATCAAGCTGGTTCCCGGGAGGATGGAGAAAATTCCCAATATTCTCGGGATAGACATTATTGTCGATTATGCTGTCACGCCTGATTCGCTGGAAAAGCTTTATTCGTATATCTCTGATTCTAAGAGGGAGGACGCAAAAGTTATTGCTGTCTTTGGTTCTTGCGGAGAAAGAGATCGAGGCAAACGTCCAATTATGGGAAAGATAGTCTCAAATCGGGCTGATTTAATCATAATTACCAATGAAGACCCGTACGGAGAGAATCCGGTTGATATAATAAATCAGGTATTCTCTGGCGTGGTAGGATATGAAGTAAAGGGAACATTTCCAAATTTCCAATTTCCCCGCCTGCCGAAGACTGGCACTGGCGGGCAGGCAATTTCCAATTTCCAAACTCCGCCCAAGGCGGATCAGCCTATGGCTGAAATTTCTGAATTATCCAATGATCAAATTTCTAATGACAAGAAAGTTGAAGGGGAAAATGCCTGGAGGATTTTGGATAGGAGAGTGGCGATAAGAGAGGCGCTTTTATTGGCTAAGCCGGGGGACACGGTCGTTGTGACTGGAAAGGGAGCTGAAGAGACGATGGCGATTGGAGACGAAAGGATTCCTTGGAATGATAAGAACGTGATTCTAGAGGAACTTGAAAAAATAAAAAAAGCGCCTTAGGCGCTTTTTTTAAAAGTATTTCTAAGCGAGAATCTTTATGAGAAGCATTGTCAGAAGAAATCCGTAGATTCCTCCAACAATCACTTCGCTGATGCGGTGGCCCATCCGTTCTTTGAGGCGCGGGAATTGGTCCTCTTTGATGTTGAGTTGGCGAATGAGCATGTTCAGGTATCTTCCTTGATCTCCCATGTAAGCGCGAAGCCGGACGGCATCGTCAACGACAATAATGGCCAATCCTATGGCGACAGCAAAAGCGCCTGTTTGGATTCCATCATAGAATCCAACCGAAGTGATGAGCGAGATGATGAATCCGGTGTGGGCGCTGGGCATGTGTCCGTGGGTCATAGCATAGCGCCAGTTCCAGCCGTGCTTCAAAGAATAGACTACGAATTTTGTCATTTGGGTGAAAAAACCGACAAAGACCGGAATCAGGAACACAAAATAAGGAGAGAAAAATTTTATGAGGTTTTCCATGAGATTATTCTTATTTGACTTATGTCCTAATTTTAGCATAATCGGGCGGTTTTACATATCGGGAATTTTTTGTTAGAATCGGCGTAGTAATAAACATAAGAATAAAAAAAATGGGTATCGGACTAATTTTATTAATTATCGTCGGAGTTCTTATTCTCTGGCTGATTGCCGTCTATAACGGCCTTATCCGGCTTAAAAACCGG
>JBMOKR010000087.1:0-7699 GCA_049324335.1 Patescibacteria group bacterium
TTTCTAAAAGAAAACTGCCTTTTAAGTTGTTAACGTGCTTTTTCCTGTTTTATCAGGTTATTCATTCTAAAAGAAAGGTTGAAAAATAGCAAGAAAAAATTGAAGGTTTGAACTCCAGTCCAAGGTATCAAAAAATAAGGCGTATTAAGCCTTATTTTAGAGTGCTCCGATGGATAGAGGACTTGAGAACTTATTTATGTTGTGGATAAGATAATTTCAATTTGTGCTAAAATGAAAACGAGGCTTCAACCTCGTTAGTTAGAATCCCTTAATTACTTTTCAAAAAGGTCATTGAGGGATTTTTTGTTATGCTTCTTGAGATAATTATCAAGTCGCATATCTTTCCTGGCATCCTTGAATTCGATTCCGTACTGCTTCTCAATGGTCTTGAGAAGAGTATCTCCACGCTTCGCACGAAGTGGTCCGTGTGGATTTCTAGAACGAATTCCTTTCATACCTGGAGCGTCCTTAACTTTGCTCATATTATTTCGCTTGCCCTATCTCGGCAAATAGCTTAATAGAGAAGGCTCGACCTCTTTCCTTCTTGTCGCTTAGTGCGACCTCCATCACGTCGTTTTAGCTTCAAGATTGGTCGAGTATATGAGAACAAGGAGAGCCTCGTTTTCTATGTTATTTTAATACAACATAAAATCAAGTCAACCTAAGCCCTATGTATTTTCTAAAAGCAAAACCCCCTTATAGGGGGAGGGGGTGTTTCATATGGGGCATAACCAGAAACTCTTTGGAAAATCTTGGTTTTTTTCAAATATCATTTGCCTATTTCTTCTATGGAACATTCATAATTATCAAGACATTCGTAATAAATTGAAGCTTCTTTTATTACGCGACCAGGACGATTAGATGACACTGAAACATGAAAAGATATAGGGTTTCCATCTTGCAACATCCAAAATAAATTCATATCTTTTTTTTCGTTCTTGTTCTGTTCCTTGTCTTTAATCTTTGGAAAATAAGAGATTGAATTTAAGTTATATAAATATCTTGATGAATCCCCTTCTGGAACTGGAAGCAAGTTATCATCTGTAATTAAATGACCCCCCATATAATTCATAGAAAAATAAATATCATCCCAAGAAGTCAAGGGTCGATTATTATCTACAAATGCCTCGATATATAAATAAGCTCTAGAAAATTTTCCTTTAACAATATAATCTTTCTCTACACCATCAAAATCTATGGTCGCTGACTTGTTATTGACATAGTCAGACGCAATATTAATATTTTTAATTTTTAAATCTGGGTTATTTCCTTTTATTGCATCATAATCTGGAAATTTTGTTTTCCCCTTTTCACCCTCTGCACCTGCTATTTCTTCCTTTATACTTTTAGAAACTTCTTTACTTATTTGCTCAGCCAAATCTTTTTTACTTCTTTCTAAATCAATTCCTTGCTTAAAAGAAAAGAATAACAAAATACCAGTTAGAAAAACTAGAAAGATAGTAACGCCAAAATTTCCATTCTTATTATTTTTTCTTTCCATATATTTTATAATTATCAAAATAAAATACTTGTCCCATCACTTGAATAAATACGATAAAAGCCAAGCCAATAATCCACTTATTCAAGAAATCAAGGCTAAACTCGTAAAAAAATTTTCCTTTAATAAAATCATCGACCACACTTGGAATCTTATCTCCAATAAATGCCTTTAGAGCTCCTATAAGCGACATTGTAGCTAAGACTATGGCGTTTGACGTAATAGCATCTTTTACTGGAACTAACATAATACCAAGATTATAGAAAAGTGCAAACCATAAGACTTGGGCCAGTAAAGCACGCATATATAAGTTAATTCCTCCCTCCTTCCTTATTTTTGAGAGATATTTTTTATTCTTTTCTTTGGTAGCACAAAATAACTCTCTACAGCTATGTATTTTCTTTGTCATAGTAGTTTAATCCTCACTATTTTCATCAAAGGATATAATGAATTCACAAAGTTTTATTCCTAAATCAGTAAGTCTAAAATTTTGCGGTCTTATTCCGCTCCTATCGGAATGCAATCTGTCAGTTATAAGTTTTAAGTCAATTAACTTATCCTCAAAAAGCTCTATGGCTTGTTGAGGCAAATTCAATGCTTCACTAATATCACCCAACCAAGACGTGGCTGATGTTTGTGAAGATGTAGGAAGAGACCTGCCATCTTTTTGATTAAAAATTTCATATGATACCTTTAATGTCATTACCTCTCCGGAGCCAAGCTGTTTACATATTCTAAGCAACTGATATCCAAGAAGCTCGTCTTCCTCAGTAGCATCTTTAGCTATACTCTTAAAAAATATAGATTTCATTGCTTTGAAAACTTCTTCATCAGGAATTTCATCATCAATAAACTTTAAGAGCTCAAGCAAGGATGCTCTCTGATTATTAGTTGCAAAATAATCTTCTTTTATCTTTCCTTCCTCTCTTAAATTTTTTAGTTCCCTTCCAAACTGGGTAAAAAAATTTCCTTTCAACACTCCCTGCATCAATCTACTTGCCAACAATTTCTTTTCTTTATCGTCTGATGCCAAAAGACCCGTTATAGTCTCTGCTATTGCAATTGTTGGCTTCTGCAAAAATTCAATGATGCTCTCTTTATTTTCTGGGTCTATAGGTAAATTTTGCATATGTTTTTCACTTTATTGGATTAAATAGAAGCGAGGCTATTCTTGTTGAAAGGCTATTTCTAAAAAAACCATCTATACCTTCCTACACGGGGAAAGAAACAGACTTATTCTGTAAAACAAGTTAGCCTTTACTTGGTCGTTGGAACAGTAGCACCGTTCATTCTGCTCCGAAGCTGAGATTTTTCCCTCCTACGGCGGGATTATACTTTCCAGCATCTTTTTTCGGTGCGGTGAGAATTTACCCCTTGTATCTCTTTAATGGCTTCTGAGGTCATTTCTGCCTCGCCTCCCTTTCGGGGATACTTGTTAAGCTTTCTTTAGTCATATTATAGCTGTTTTTACCCCCACCTACCAGTGGAAATCGTATGGGCTAGGAGGTTGTAAAGAATCAAATAAAAAATAGGATATGCCAAGATAAATAGTGATGGCACCAAAAATATAAGTTAAAACCAAAAGGGTTTTTTCTTTTAGGCTAGATTTGTCCCCATCCCCCTCTGAAGCCATTTTGAAAAATCCAGTTAAGGCAAGAGAAATTAAAAATAATAGCATATTATTTTTTTCTTTTTTCAACTATAAAGTTAACGAGTGCAATTCCCAGCACGACCCACGATAAAACTTCAAAAGATGCTGTAATAACCCCGGGGCCAATTATGGATTTTATGACCAACTGCTTAAAAAGCAGTAGCCCTATTCCCAGAAAAAATAGAAACTTATAGGACAGTTTTATTTTCTTCATAGATTTTATAAAATTATTTTTTAGACAAACAAAAAGAGACAGCCGAGCTGTTGACCCATAAAGTTCATCCCAAGGGAATCCCAATTATGGAACTCGGACTGCCTCTTACTACCCACAATTAGGTATGAAGATGCAATCTTCCCTTGAAAAATTTACTTTATAGGTCAACGCTTTTAGCTTACCATAATAAAACGAAAAAACAAGCCTAATACAGCTTGATTTAGGGACGTTTTTTGATAAACTTAGAAAAGAGCTATGAATAATGTCTATAAATCATTTCTAGAAAAAAAGTGGGTCGCAAATAAAATTGAAAAAAGGTTTCTAAATTCGGAACCTGGCTTTTTTATCAATTATGAGATAAATGATTTTGAAAAGGAAACAAATGAGCCCTCTTATTATGAGCAAGTTTCCATACTTATAAAAATGGACAAACGTAATGCCATAAAAATCCACGAAAAGAAATTTGAAAGCTCCTTATCTAGAAAACCAGAAAATCTAAGAGATAACTTATTTCGCATAGAGATTTTAAGGGATGGTTTCAAAAAATACCTGGAATGGCTTAAGGGAATTGAAAATAGTTTTGATACTAGGACAAAAAAGACTGCCAAGAAAGAAATTCAAATTAAAGCTTTATCTTTTAATGAAGACGGGAGTATAACCTATGATGGGAAAGCATTGAGAATGCGGGGGCAATTAAAGGAACTGTGTAGACTGTTTATGAAGAACGCTTATGTGCAAATAACGATAGATGACATTCGAGATGAAATCATAACAGCAGATAAGAGAGGTACGATAGCGAACTCCACAATATCAAAATATGTTAGTGAATTACACGAAATTCTAAAAAAGAGCTTTGGGAAAAGGGTTATTTTTAGTCAGTCAAAAGAAGGATGGACCTTTAGGCCATAAAAATGAATAAAAAATGAATAATGAATGAACAATCTCTGAAATAATGAGGTTGTTTTTAATTTTCTCTAAGTTATGCGATTAACTCCGAAACAACTGAAAAAATACCAAGACCTCTATAGGGAACGCTATGGAATGGAAATAAGCGAAGAAGAGGTCTATGAACAAGGGCTAGGAACTGTTGTTTTGACTGAATTTATTTTTAAGCCAAAAGACGAAGCTAATGAGACAGGTAGGTAAACAATTTAAACAAAGAGGTACTGAAATTATAAGGATAGCAAGTGAGAAAAATACTAATTCTTTGCTTATTGCGAAATACAACGAAAAGCCTGTGCTCTTTAATCCTGGATTAGGAAGAATATCAAAAAGTGCTACCGCAGGACTATTCTTATCTCAACTACTTTACTGGCACAAGAAAGGTTGGAACAAAGAATGGGTTTACAAGACAATAAAAGAGATTAAGGGAGAAACCTGTCTCACTCGTTCGGAACAATCAAGAGCTATAAAAATATGGGGAGAGCTGGGAGTATTAGAAGTCAAATTGAGAAGCATCCCAAGAAGAAGATTTTTCAAGATAAACCTTGAGAAATTGAATGAATTATTAAAAGCCGAACACAAAATAAGACGTGCTGAATCTAACATATAGTTTGCAGAATCCAACTCTCAGTTTGCTGAATCCTGCAAGCTATTACAGAGAGTACTAACAGAGACTTACAACAGAGATTTTTTGAAAAATTATTTTTCGTTCTCGCTTCTCTACTTTTAAGAAGAAGTTCGTTAGTTGAGATACATTAAATTTTTGCAAAATAATAAGGTCTGATTGCTAGAATTAGACCATTAACAAATTAACTCACATTTATGAGAAAAAATAATCAACAATCAAAGTATTTCCTCTATGCGAGAAAATCTTCGGAAAGCGAAGACCGCCAAATGGCTTCGATTGAATCTCAAATCAGCGAACTGAAAAATCTGGCACAGCAAAACAACCTGAAAATTGTCAGAATTTTCAAAGAGGAAAAATCAGCCAAAGCTCCAGGAAGGGAAGTTTTCAATGAGATGATTGAAAAACTTAAAAAAGGAGAGGCTGATGGAATAGTTTGCTGGAAACTAAACAGACTTTCAAGAAATCCAACTGATAGCGGAATAATAAGTCAGCTACTTCAAGACGAAGTAGTAAAACATATCTTCACTTTCGGAAGAAGTTATTATCCAGAAGATAATGTACTAGTAATGGCAGTGGAACAGGGAATGGCCAATCAATTTATCCGCGACTTATCAATAGACACAAAGAGAGGCCTTCGAGCCAAGGCAGAACGTGGCTGGTATCCAACTTTTACCACTTTGGGGTATATGCATAATCCCCTAAAAAAGAAGGGAGAAAAAGAAATAATAAAGGACCCTGAGAGGTTTGATGTTATGAGGAAAGTTTTTGACCTTATGCTTACTGGGAAATATCCTCCTTGCAAAGTAATTGAGATTGCAAATGAGAAATGGGGTTTGCGAACAAAGGCGGGAAGAAAAGTTGCCAGAAGTACTATCTATAGAATTCTTACTGACCCATTTTATTACGGTGAGTTTGAATATCCCAAAGAAAGTGGGAATTGGTATAAAGGAAAACACGAACCGATAATAACTAAGAGTGAATTTTACAGAATCCAGGAAATTCTAGGAAATGGGATGAGACCACGTCCCCAGACTCAGTATTTCCCTTTTACAGGGATGATTCGTTGCGGAGAGTGCGGAGCTATGATTACAGCTGAAAACAAGACCAAGAGGCAAAAAAACGGCAATATACACCATTATACCTACTATCACTGCACCAAACGCAAAGACCCTAATTGCAGTCAAAAAAATTTACGTCAGGAATCACTGGAAGAGCAAATCGTAGATGTTTTAGAAGCTATCCGCATACCGACCGAATTCAAAAAATGGGCTCTAGACGTTTTGAGAGAAGAAAATAAAAGAGAGTTCTCTGACAAGAAAAAGATGTTGGAATCTCAGCAGAAAGCTTACAATGTTTGCATCAAAAAAATTGATACACTGATTGATATGCGAGCTAACGGAGAAATAACTGAGGAGGAATTTTCTCAGAAGCGTCTGGGACTTCTTGGAGAGAAAGAACGTCTTCACGAGCTACTAAATGATTCTGACGGACAAATGAGCAACTGGATTGAGAAAGCGGAGACTTTGCTTGATTACTCCCAAAATGCAAAAGACAAGTTTCTTAATGGAACGCAAGAAGAAAAAAAGAATGTTCTTTCAGCTCTTGGTTCGAACCTCACCTTAAAAGACGGAAAATTGCTTATTGCAATGGAAAATCCTTTTCCAGCTTTGGAGAAAGTAGCATCTGAAACAAAACAAATTCAAGGAAGGTTAGAACCCGTTGAATTTGGCTTAAATAAAAGAAAACTGGGCGAAATTTATGCCCAGTATCCTAACTTGCTCCGCGAACAGGACTCGAACCTGTAACCAATTGGTTACACTTATCTTTTAGTTTCCTAAAAGGGTGGACTATATCATTCCCGTCCTTTTTTAGAAGGATCCGGGATGAGGCGCTTCCCATCCGCCTACGGCGGACAGTACTTCCTTTCGGAATAGTCTCTGAACCTTCCTAACCCTTTCCGAGAAAGGGTTAGGCTTGGCTGCTGATTATCATAATTCCTGCTGAAGAAATCTTAGACTTCCAGCAATTCACCTCATTTTTCACCCAAGCATTTCTGCTTGAGGCTGCGTTTTTGACTATGCAATTCCCTGTGACAATTAGCGCAAACCAATATACAGCTTTCGACTTCCTTCCTCACTTTTTCCCAGCTTCTTGTGAGTCCGTCCTTTGATAGGCCGAACTCTTTTATAGATGGATCTTCGTGGTGAAATTCCAAAGCATCTATACACTTTCTATAGCCACAAATGGAACACTTTCCGCCCTTGTATTCAATAGCCATTTCCTTGATTTTCTTCCTACGTTTAGAAACGGCTTTTCTAATATACTCAGCGCGGTCAGCATACTTTCTTTTATCTTTCATAATTTTATTATATGAAAGAAAGTGTCCACAGCCAACTGCTCTACCATTGAGCTATCGCGGAATATTCAGTTGTTAAAACAACAGACCTATCTTAGCAAAAATATCTGAATTAATCAAGCTTTATCTAATAATCCCTGAGTTTCCTGACTGCCAAGTGGTCGCGGATTTTCTCGAGCGCTTTGGCCTCAATCTGACGAATCCGTTCACGGGTCACGCCGAACTCTTTCCCGACTTCTTCCAAAGTATGGGTCACACCGTCTTCAAGACCAAATCGGATTTTGAGAATCTTTTGTTCCCGCGGAGTAAGGTCGCCCAAAATTTCCCCGATGTGGCTTTTGAGCATCTTCCGCGAAGCCATTTGATTGGGCATCACGGATTCAGTATCTTCGATGAAATCTCCCAGCACT
>JBMOKR010000088.1:0-7506 GCA_049324335.1 Patescibacteria group bacterium
TTTTCGGTCAGGCGCTCCGCCATCTGCTTAGCCGTCCAGCCTTCTGGAAAAGTTATTTTGATCTCTTTTTCTTGTTCCTGGGTTATGAGAGAGACCAGCTCAGGAATTGTGAGGGTCGGGGAAATATCATAATTTCCCGGCAATATCTTGCCCGCCAGACTCTTTGACCACAAATAATAGAAAAAATATACATCATCCTTGATTAGACCTCGCTCCTCTAAGATTATTCCCACTTCCTTGGCCCCCTGACCTTTCTTGATTTCAAACTCCTGTCTCGAGCCAGACATTTTAGAATTTCTCACCTGGTAGGTAAAATAAAAAAAAGCTCCAGAAAGAACGACTAGAAAGACCAGCAGGATAATTAAATTTCTTTTCATTTTTTAATCAATAATCAAGGGAACAAAGGAAAATCCTGAAAATTCCTCTTCATAAAATTTTTCTTCGTCTTTCTTTTCTAAATAATAAAGACTGTTCTTTGTAGGAATGACCATCTTACCTCCGACTTTCAGCTGATTTTTGAGATCTTCCGGAATCTTATCTGTTTCAGCTGAAACCAAGATTCTATCAAAAGGAGCCTCCTCCGGGCAACCCTTGCTTCCATCTCCTAAGTGAAACTGAGCGATTCCCCGACTCACATATCCAAATTTTTCCACATTCTCCTGGCCCAAATCACAAAGCTTCTTAATTCTTTCAACAGCTACCACCTTTCCTTTCTCTCCGACAATGTGAGACAGAAGAGCGGTTGTCCAGCCAGAACCGCTTCCCACATCCAAAATCTTCTGCCCAGGAGAAGGATCCAGAAGCTCCAACATAAACGCCACTGTGAGAGGCTGCGAAATCATTTGCCCGCAACCGATTGGCAAGGCCACATTGGCCTCGGCCTGAAGTTCCATTTCCTCCGGAACAAATTCCACCCTTCCAATTTCAGAAAAAGCGTTGATTACCTTTTCGGTCTTGAGATATCCGTCCTTGATAAGTTGGTTAATCAAGCTATTCATAGCCTAGATTCCTATAACTTGAATAATTACATCCCTCTTTCTTCCGCCATCCATTTCAACTAGAAAAATGCTCTGCCTCTCTGTCAATATCATTTTTCCTTTTTCAATAGGCAGGGTCTGACTGACTCCCAAGAGCATGGCTTTGCAGTGAGAATGTCCGTTGCTTCGCCCATCAGATTTTTTAGACCGACTGATTTCAAAAAGATCATGAGAATAGCGATCACTTACCGGGACCAGTTGATAAAGAATCCGCATAAAGTCCTGAATGAGCATATTTTCATTATGATTCACTACGATACTGGCTGTCGTATGAGGAGAATATATCAAAACCTGACCCTCACGGACGCCCGAACCAGCAACAATATCTTCCACGTGATGAGTGATATCAATAAATTCTATCTGGCCCTTGCTTTCTACTTCTATGGTTTTTTTATTTATTTTCATATCTGCATTACGATGCGCTTTTTATTTTATTACCCGAGCTACTGCTCTAGCAACTCTCTTATCCAGCGCTCTTGGAATTATTCTATCACTTTTCGGATTTTTCACCAAGGAGGCAATAGCTTCCGCCGCTTTCAGCTTATGCGCATCGGTTATTTTTTTAACTCCATTATCAAGCGCCCCTCGGAAGATACCGGGAAATACCAAAACATTGTTAAGTTGGTTAGAAAAATCACTGCGTCCAGTGGCTATTACTTTAGCCCCTCCCTTTTTAGCCTCTTGGGGCATAATTTCTGGAATAGGATTAGAAAGCGCAAAAACAATAGCCTCCTTATTCATTTTCCGAATATCTTTAGCCTCAAGCAAATTAGGCGCAGAAACTCC
The DNA here is from genome assembly GCA_049324335.1 of Patescibacteria group bacterium. Lineage (GTDB taxonomy): Bacteria > Patescibacteriota > Minisyncoccia > Moranbacterales > UBA2206 > JBMOKR01. The sequence goes on from JBMOKR010000088.1 coordinate 1,824, forward strand.
GATAAAAACATCCGCCCCGAAAAGCGCCTCTCTTAAATCACCCTGGATTTTTTGGGGATTAGTCACAACGGCTATTTCTTCTTTGACTGAATTCATTCCAGATTTTCTGCCCTTCCAAATTATTCCCGTGCTATCAACGGCAATGATATTTTTAGCTCCGTATTTGAAAAGCAATTTAATTATAGCTACCCCGGCCGCCCCGGTTCCGGAAACTACTATTTTCACTTGTCCGATTTTTTTCCCGACTACCTTAAGGGCATTAATTATCCCCGCCAGAACCACTATGGCCGTTCCATGTTGGTCATCATGCATAACTGGGATATCCAACTCATTTTTGAGCCTCTCTTCAATCTCAAAACATCTCGGGGCCGAAATATCTTCGAGGTTTATTCCCCCTAGTCCTGGGGAAATACTTTTGATAGTCTGGATTATTTCTTCGGTGTCTTGAGTAGAAAGAACAATGGGAAAAGCATCCACGCCAGAAAGCTCTTTAAACAACAGGGCTTTGCCTTCCATAACGGGAAGAGCTCCCAATGGACCGATATTCCCCAAACCCAAAACAGCGCTCCCGTCAGAAATAACAGCAATCGTGTTTTTTTTGATGGTATATTTTTTTGCCAGGGCGTTATTTTTAGCAACTGCCAAAGACACTTTTGCCACTCCGGGAGTGTAGAGAACTCTTAGGCTGTCCTCGGTGAGCCTGGACTTGCTTCTGATTTCAATTTTCCCTCCCAACTTCTGACTCAGTCGTATCGGATCCATAATTTAGTTTGTTCTTGATTTTAGATATTTAAAAACTCCTTCAACCGCCACCGCTCCTTCGGCAGCTGAAACCAAGACTTGGCGAAATTTATTCGAACCAGTCGTAATATCTCCGGCCGCAAAAACACCCGGAACACTGGTGCTCTGATCATCCTTGACCTTGATAAAGCGAGCCTCATCTACTTCAACCCCGATCTTCTCGGCCAATTCCACTCCCGGTTCTGATCCGATTTCCACAAAAACTCCATCGGTCTTCAAGCTTTTTTCTCCGGAAAATTCCTTGTCCAAAGACAGCTCTTCCACCTTATTTTCTCCCTTGATTTCCAAAACATTAGTGTTGGTTATGACTTCTATTTTTTCTTCACTAGAAATTTTATCCAACCAGAAGGGTTCGGCTTTGAGCGCTTCTCCCCGGTAGATTATGAATATCTTCTTGGCAAATTGAGCTAATTGAAGAGCTGAAACAACCGCCGAATTCCCGCCACCAATTACTACCACAGTCTTTTCCCGAAAAAACATTCCGTCGCAGGTAGCGCAATAAGAGACTCCTTTTCCGGTTAATTCTTTTTCTCCCGGTATATTCATCTTGCGATAGACTGTGCCCATAGCCAGGATGATTGATTTAGTTTGGAAGACTTCTGTCCCAGTTTCAACCTCCCAAAGATTGCCATTGGAACTCACCTTGGAGACTGAAGATGGCCTAATTTCAGCGCCTAATCCTCTGGCCTGCTCAGAAAACTTTTGAATCAACTCTCCTCCGGAAATGGAAGAAAAACCGGGATAGTTTTCAATCTTCCAAATTTCATTCAACTGGCCCCCGATTTCGGCCCCCAAAACCAGATGATTGAGCTTATAGCGCGAGGCATAGATGGAAGCGCTGAGTCCCGCCGGTCCAGCGCCGATGATGATTAAGTCATAAACTTTGTTTTCCATAAATTCGGTCGCTAGCCACCCGCCACTAGACGCCAGTTTAAAATGAAACTGGCAGCTGTTGGCTAATGACTAATCAATTTTAATTTAAATCCAATTCTGAATAAGATAGATTCCCACAAAAACCAGAACTGAACCCATTATAGCGTGAAGGAGTCGAGCATTCTTTTCCTCCCAATTTTCCATCTTCCTGTTGCGAAGTCCAAAATGAACCACCAACATTACCAAAATAAAAGGAAGGATAAAAATTAAATCATAGAGAAGCGCCAGAAAAACTTGTCCGCTGATATTTTTTTCAAAAAGAACCTTCATAGAAGCTAGGTACGGCTTGTGGGAACAAGGAATTAGAAGATATCCGGCCAGGGCGCCAAGAATAAAGTCGAACCAAGACTTTTCCAGCATAGACACTAACAATTCTCTGGGCTTGGGGGAAATTTTCAAATTTTCAAAAAACCTTCGAATTCCCACCCTCCCCAGAAGATTTTCCAAGAAACGACTCACTTTTATTATTCCAATTAAAATGAGGAAAAAGCCAGAAGAGAGGGAGAAGATCTTAGAGAACCTTATGATATTCCAAGAAAGTTCTCCATAAGAAAATCCTAAGAAAAAATAAAAAGAAAGGATTCCCAGAATAAAACTACCGCCTAAAATAAGAGCCCGCTTCTTATGTCGGACAAAAATCATAAGACTCAAGAGAATCATTATCACCGAAAAAACACAAGGATTGATTGAATCAATAAGCGCCGCCTCCAAAAACACCCCCAGAGAAAAACGGCTTTCCGCTTCCTCTTTCTTTGTCGTTTCTATCCGCTTTTGCTCCTCAATCGCCCTCCTTATATTTTCTGGAGAAGGAAATTCATTCGCCTCAACCTTTTCAATCTCTTTCAAAAAATCTTCGATTATTGGCTGACTGCCAACTATGACACTGCTTCCAAAAAAAATAACCGGCCAACCTCTTTTTTCCGGGGCCACTTCAAAGACATCAAAAAACTGATTGAGGTAATCCATATTGCTCTCCCCGGATAGTTCGATTTTTTTGATATCTATCCTATCCCAAGCTCCGCTTTGAGAGAAATAATTGTCTACGTCATCGCACAGCGAGCAATTTTCCGAATAAAAGTAGATAGCCTTCTCTCTTTCTCCATTAGCCCAAGCTCCAAAAGGCGAGAGCAAAAGTATTAGAAATAAACTATAGAAAATTTTTTTCATAATCGCAAAAATACATCACCCCCCCTCCTAACGGCAGCAAATTATTTTCCGAATCTTCTCTCTCTTCTTTCAAACTCAGCCAGAGCCTCATCAAAACTTTCGGGACCAAAATCCGGAAATTTTTTTTCCGAAAAAAAGAGCTGAGCGTCAGCAATATCCCACATCATAAATCCGGCTGATAAGTGAGGTTCCCCGCCTGTTCTTATCAAATAATCAACTGGGGGGAGTTCTCGAGTCATCAAATTAGCCTTCAAGATATCAGCAGTGATTTCCTGGCCCCGTTCATACTTTTCCAATATTTTAGAAATTGCCAGAAGCATTTCATCATCTCCATTGTAGGCCAGAAAAAAATTCAGCATCCGTTTTTTATAGTGCTTGGTCCTCTCTGCTAGTTCCCGAATTATCTTTTTGAGCGACTCAGGAAATTGTTCTTCCCAGCGTCCGATAAAATTAACTCTGGTTTCTTCTTGATGAATTTCCTGAGATTCCATAAGTCTTCCCAGATAACGTTCATAGATATCCAGAAGAGCCATTTTTTCTTCAATGGGACGCTTTTTGAGATTGTCCACTGAAGATCCCCAGAAGGAAAGGCATTTAATCTTGCGACGAAGAGCATGCTTGATAAGCTCTTCCATATTTCGAGCTCCCGCTTCATGCCCCTCCCAGGGATTAAGCTCCCGCTCCTTAGCCCAGCGCCTATTGGCATCCGGAATGATAGCGATATGGGATGGCAAAATTTCAAAATTCTTCTCCATTTTTGGTCTTTAATCCTTACTCGGCTTTTAGAGCCACAAAATTATATTACCCTTAAAACATTCTCCAGTCCACAAACTTTGTTTTAACGCTTCCTTTCTATCATATAGCGAGCCATTCCTAGGAGAAACTCCTTGGCTGGCTGTCCAACAGCAGTCTTTTCTATTTCTCCCTTGCCTTTTTTAATGAGCTTTTCAACCATTTTTCTGGCGTAAAAAAGCGCTCCGGTATCGGAAATTATTTTCCGAAATTCTTCTACTTCTTTCTTTCTGATGTCAGAGCTTCCCAAGAGTTCTCGAAGGCGTTTTTTCTGCTTCGCATTTCCCATTTCTAAAGCTTTAACAACCAAGAGAGTCTGCTTCCCCTCTCGGATATCTGAGCCGACTGACTTGCCAATTTCCTTCTCGGTTCCAAAAATTCCCAAAATGTCATCCTGAATCTGAAAAGCGATCCCCAGAGGAATAGAAAAACGACTGAAGCTTTCCAGCGTCTTACTCGAAGCTCCCCCCAGGATTCCTCCCAACTGGAGCGGTCCTTCAAAAGTATATCTGGCCGTCTTATATTCATACATCTCCAAAACTTCTTTTTCAGTAGCTTTCCCTCGATATTCCATATAGATATCTTTCGATTGTCCAATAACAGTAAGAGAAACGATATCCTGAAGTTTGGAAAGCGCTTTCATGATTATTTCCGGCTCAAACTTTGATTCAAAAATCACTTGGTTTCCCAGAGCCGCCACCATATCCCCGATAGTAAGAGCGATTGAATCGCCAAAATGCCTGGCGTCCTTAGCGCCAAAAAATCTCTTTCCGACTTTCTCATAAGCATAGTTTACTGTGTCTTCTCCGTGACGAATCAAATCTCGATCCATGATGTCGTCATGAATGAGCAAAAAAGAATGGATGAGCTCGATGCTCACGGCCGTCCTTATCATCTTTTCAATTTCTCTTCCTCCCACTCCAACATAACCCCAATACATAAGAGCCGGACGAACTCTCTTGCCTCCAGACAAGACATTTCGACTAACCAATTTAAGCGCGTCAGTAATAAACTTGTCGCGTTTAGAACATTCTTGGATGGCTTTCAAAAAGAAAGCTTTTAGCTCCTTATCAAATTTAACCTTAAAATCCTCCAAATCCGTCTTGAAATCCATAAAGTTTTTTACTTAGCTTTACCCCATTCTACCCCAAGATAAGACAAAAAACAAGCCGCTCCGTATTGACTTTAAGGAGAAAAAATATTAGGATAACAAGAGTTTTGGATAATTTGAAGCCGCGTTCGCCCGCCTCGCGCCCGCTTCGCCGAATCGAGGCGAGTCGACAAGCGGTCTTCCGCGAGTCGAGGCGGGTCTAGCCCGAAACTAAAATATCATATGCCGCGTTCGTCTAGCCTCCGCCCGAGGCGGACCAGTTTTCCATCCATTTGGAGAAAAAGTTTAAAATAATTCATGCCGCGTTCGTCTAGCCCGGTCTAGGACGCCAGGTTCTCATCCTGGAAATCAGGGGTTCGAATCCCCTACGCGGTACCACGAGAGGGATAATTGCATATGTAGCAACTATCCATCAAAAAGACGCCTTGATTCAGGCGTTTTTTGGTTTGCTAGAAGTTCGATATGGACAAAAAGTACAGCACCCCAAAGGAGACAATAAATTTATTGAATTTATCTTGCTTACCTTACCATTACAAAACGCCCCCGAGAGGGCGCTTGCATAAAAAGTATTTTGACAAAAACTAAGCCAGCTTCTTTTCCAGCTTAGTCACGCGGTTATCTAAGTCTTTGATATCAAATTTATAGGTTTCAGTATAGATGTTGGTTTTAATCTCTTTGATGTCTTCCTCGACTATATCAAGTCTTTTCTCAACTTTATCGAACCTTTCATCGACTTTTTTAAATCCTTCATTTATTTCCGACCTAATGGACTCAAAACCATTATTAACCATTCCCGCCAAATCATCTAGGGTAATTTCTTTTGCCATATTATTAAAAACATTAGATTACTTACCCTTCCATTATATTCTGTCCTGACTC
>JBMOKR010000089.1:0-7105 GCA_049324335.1 Patescibacteria group bacterium
AGGAAGAGAAAATTCTTCCAGAAAGGGTTAAGATGAGCGCTCAGATTTCCGGAAAGTTCTGGAAATCTTTCCTGGTTTTTGGAGGCGCCTCCTTGCTAATCTTGGCTTTTTTAGGAGCTTATCTTTTTCTGCCCAAGGCCAAAGTCAAGATATTCTCCAAGGTTAAGGCCCAGACGGAAAGTTTTGAAATCAAGGGGCGACCAGACTCTTCTAGCTTAAGCGTTGAGAATGAGACTATCCCGGTCAAATTGATTGAAACAGAGGAGGAATTTTCCGGCGAGTTTCCTTCTTCGGGACAGAAGAGCGTGTCCAATCAAAAAGCCAGAGGAAAAATAACTATCTATAATGAATTTAGTTCTAGTTCGCAGCCACTGGTTGCCACAACGCGTTTTGTGAGTGAAGATGGCAAGCTATTCCGATTGTCCAAAGGAGTGACTGTCCCCGGTATGGAGGGCGGATCTCCAGGAAAGATTGAAGCCGAAGTGGTGGCAGATGAGTCCGGAGAAGGTTTTAATATTGGTCCGTCTAAGTTTACCATTCCTGGATTCAAGTCAAGCGGAGAGGAAAAATACAATAAATTTTATGCCAAATCGGATGTAGCTATGATTGGTGGCGGAGGCGGAAATGAAGAGGTTCGTTCTATAACTCAAGGAGATATTGATAGCGCTAAGGCCAAAATGTCTTCTCAATTAGGGCAAAACGGGAAGAGTAGGATAGTGGAAAAAGCTGGACCTGACTGGGTCGTTTTAGACGAGGCGATAAACAGCGAAGGAGCGGAGTATATTGTTTCAGGGACGGTGGGAGAAGTAGCCAATAAGTTTACCGTGACGGTAAAAGTAAAACATAGAGCCTTGATTTTTCAAGAAAATGATATAAAAGATTTAGTGGCGGGAAAGGCCTCTCAAAAGTCAAGCGGATACGCTTTCTCTGCGGACGATATTAATATAGATTTTGGGAAGGCGGACGCTGATTTCTCCGCCAGCGCTCTTATTATTCGATTTCAGGCAGTAATTAATTCTGGCGCCAATCTAGATTTGAATAATATAAAAAGAGGCATACTGGGAAAAGATGAAGAGGAACTTAAAAATTATTTAGAGAGTTATTCCGAGATAGAAAAAGTCGAAGTTGAATATTGGCCGTCTTTTCTGAGGGGTAAAATTCCGATGTACGAAAAGCGGGTAGAACTCCAGCTTGACAAGTAATGAGATATTGTCTAAAATATCCGGTAGAGCATTCAAATAGAAAATTGAGCTTTTATAGAGGGATTTTAAGAAGCGAAGATTTCAAGAATTCGGACTTTCAAAGGCAAACTCTTTCCCTACGGTTTTTTTGTTGCCTTGAAGGATTTTTCCTTCTTTTTTGTTTTTATAATTAAGCCCAATTTATTTTTTAAGGCAAAAAATGTCTCAAAATAAGGAGTTAGTAAAATTAGAGGGAACAATCGAAGAGGTTCTTCCCAGCACTACTTTCCGAGTAAAGTTGAATAATGGACACATTATCTTGGCTCACATTTCGGGAAGAATGAGAGTTAATTATATCCGCTTAGTCCCAGGGGACAGGGTTCTTGTTGAAATGAGCCCTTATGACCTGACTAAGGGCCGGATCACTCAACGATTATGAAGGTTCGAGCGTCAGTTAAAAAAATTTGCGATAAATGCAAGCTGATAAAACGCAAGAGAAAACTCTATGTTGTTTGCGATAACCCAAAACACAAGCAGAGACAAGGATAATTTAGTTTGTAGTTGGCAGTTTTTAGTTTTTAGGATTTTTATCTGTTTACTAAAAACCACAAACTGTAAACCAAAAACTGTAAAAGTATGTTGAGAATTTCCGGGGTAAATATCCCAGATGAAAAAAGAATAGTAATATCCCTTACCTACATCTATGGTATCGGCCCTTCTCGAGCTGAGAAGATTCTTTCCGAGCTCAAAATAAGCGAGAATACTCGGACCAAGGATCTCAGTGTGGAAGAGCAGAACAAGATTCGTGAGCATATCGAGAAAACGCTCAAAGTCGAGGGAGAGCTCAAACACGAGGTGCGAGGAAATGTAAAAAGACTCAAGGAAGTGGCCTGCTATCGAGGGGTAAGACATATTAAGGGACTTCCGGTAAGGGGGCAGAGAACCAAAACCAATACTCGAACCATAAGAGGCAATGTCAGAAAGACTATGGGATCAGGAAGAACTAAGGTAGAAAAGACCTAGGTCTGATTTATATATTTAGCCAAGCAAGTAGAATTTCTTATGAACGAAGTCAATCAAAAAAATCAAGAAGAGCCGAAGGAAACTCAAGTCGAAAAACTTGAGACAGTTCAGGCAGAAACTTCCGCAGAAAGCGTTGCCAAGAAGAAGGTGAAAAAGATTAAGAAACAGGTCTCCAAGGGCAAGGCCAATGTCAAATGTACATATAATAATACCATCGTAAGTATCTGTGATTTGAGCGGGAACCTTCTAGGCTGGTCGAGCTCCGGCTCGTTAGGCTTTAAGGGAGCCAAGAAAGCTACGCCGTATGCGGCTACTCAAGTTGTAGCGACAGTAGCAGAAAAAGTTAGGAAGTATGGTGTTGAAGAGTTGGAAGTTTATGTGAGAGGAGTTGGATCCGGAAGAGAGGCTTCAATTCGCGCTCTAGCAAGCCGAGGATTTGAAATAGCGCTGATTAAAGATTTGACCCCTATTCCTCATAACGGGTGTCGACCTAAGAAACCGAGAAGAGTCTAAACAGTTTTTAGTTGGCAGTTTTTAGTTTATAGCGACTAAGAAACCTAAACTACAAACCATAAACTATTGATATGGCAAGAAGTATTGATCCAAAATGTAGAAAATGTAGAAGAGCGATGGAAAAGCTTTTTTTGAAAGGTGATCGTTGCGTTTCTCCTAAATGCGCTTTTTCCAGGCGTTCTTATGCTCCCGGAGTTCACGGCAAAAAGGGTGGGGGAAGAAATACCAGTGAATACGGGATGCAACTTTCGGTCAAACAGAAAATCAAGCGAATTTATGGAGTTTTGGAAAAACAATTCCGGAAACATTTTGAAGAAGCGGAGAGTCGGCCAGGAATTACGGGAGATCTTCTCCTGGAAAGGCTGGAAAAAAGATTGGACAATGTCGCCTACAGGATTGGTTGGGGAAGTTCCCGCGCCCAAGCTAGGCAGATTGTTAATCACGGCTTAGTAAAAGTTAACGGGAAAAGACTGGACATTCCGTCTTATGAAGTCAAGGCTGGAGATATTGTAGCCATTTCTTCGAGCAAACTGGAAAAGAAATATTTTAAGAATTTGGAGCAAATTTTAAAAAGCAAGAAGGATCGTCCGGAGTGGATTGAATTTCTTCCGGAAAAGAACGAAGCCAAGATACTTCGCAGTCCCAGAAGGGATGAGATTGGTATCAATCTGGATGCCCAGGTGGTGGTGGAATATTATTCTCGTTAAATTTCTTCTTAATTAACTTAATCCAAAAAAATGCAATCGATCACACTTCCTCAAAATCCCAAGTTTACGGCTATTTCCGACAAAAGCGGAAAGTTCATAATTGAAGGATGCTATCCGGGATATGGAACAACGCTGGGAAACGCTCTAAGAAGAGTGCTTCTTTCTTCGCTTTCCGGAGCAGCCATTACTTCCGTAAAAATAAAGGGTATCAGTCATGAATTTTCTACAGTTCCTAATGTGTTGGAAGATGTTATCCAGATAGTTTTGAATTTGAAACAAATTCGCTTTCGGATGCACTCAGATGAGCCGATCAAAGTGGTTCTTAAAGCCAAGGGCGAAAAAGTTATAACTGCCTCTATGATTGAATGTCCGAGCCAGGTTGAAGTGGTGAACGGAGAAGCCCATATTGCTACCATAACCAATCCTAAAGGGGAAATGGAAATGGAAATGGAAATCGGAAGAGGTATCGGGTATGTTCCCGTGGAACAGCAGGAAAGAGGAGAAAAGGAGGTTGGCGTGATTGCTGTTGATGCTATCTATACTCCAATCAGAAGAGTGAATTATTTGATTGACAATATGCGAGTTGGAAAAAGGACTGATTTTGAAAGGATAACTCTCGAGATTGTTACTGATGGGACTATTCCTCCTCAGGAAGCTTTTTCCGACGCTGTTGAAATATTGGTGAATCAATTTTCTAGTATGGCCTCTCTAGACAAGGCGGAGGTTTCCGAAAAAGAAGTCAAGGAGGATAAGGAGGAGGCTCCGGAAAAGATTCAGACTACTTCTGAAGAAGGCGCGAACGCGGAGGAATTGGAGGTTTCTGATCTCAAGGGACTCTCCACCAGGACTCTTAACGTTTTAGAGAAGAGTGAAATCAAGAAGGCCAAGGACATCATTAAGATGACCGAGGAACAAGTAATCGATCTCCCTGGAATGGGCGAGAAGGGAGTTAAGGAAATCAAGAAGGCTATTGGAGAGCTGGGTTTCAATCTTAAGAAAGGAGAGAACTAGGATTTTAATATGAAACATTGTAAGAAGAAAAAGGAATTTCATCGGACGCATGGCCAAAGAGTGGCCCTCATCAAGGGGTTGCTTTCCAGTTTGATTATCAAGGAAAAGATTAGGACGACCAAAATAAAGGCCAAGGAGGCCAAGAACTTGATTGATGGAATTATCAATAAGGGCAAGGAAGCTCAGGTTTCGGAAAAAAAGGTGTCCGCTATCAGAGAGATAAATAAGCGTCTCAATGCTGAAGCGACCAAGAAAATTAGCGGAGATTTTGTGAATAAATTCCAAAATCGGAAAAGCGGTTATGCTCGAGTGATAAAGTTGCCCAGAAGAAAGAGCGATGGGGCTGAAATGGCTATAGTTGAGCTGATTGTTGATTAATTTGAATCTTATGAAAAAAGTGATTGAGAGAAAGTACCATTCATTCAATGCCAAGGGTGAATCTATTGGAAGACTATCCACAGAGATAGCCAGAGTGCTTCGAGGAAAGAATAAGGTTGACTTTGATCCTAGCGTGGACGGAGGAGATTTTGCTGTGGTTATAAATTGTGAAAAGATCAAGCCGAGTGGAAATAAGCTTAAGGACAAAGCCTATTTCCGTTTCAGTGGGTATCCCGGAGGAATCACTAAGACTACGCTAGAGGAGCAGATCAAGAAAGACCCAACTAAGGTTATTCGTGATGCCGTCTATGGAATGCTTCCTAAAAATAAGCTTCGAGATAGAATGATGACTCGTCTTTTGATCTATGTTGGAGACAAGCACGACCACAAGATTGATGGCAAAGTCATCGTTGAATAAGAAATAATTTTGTTTTATTAATATGCCTACAAAGGACCCAAAAGAGAAGAAACCTTCCGTCAAAAAAGCGCCTGCTAAGAAAACTACTTCCAAGAAAGCGCCTGCTAAGAAAGTAGAGAAAGTCTCTCCTAAGAAAGAAGAGAAGATTGAAGAGAAAGTTTCTATCAAGGAAGAGAAAAAAAAGTCCAGTCTTTTTGAGGGGAAATATTTTTACGCGGTAGGAAGAAGGAAATCAGCTGTTTCCAAGGTAAAGCTATTTGAAACTCCAGGAAAGGATGACGTTATTGTTAATGGACGTAAACTTGAAGATTATTTTGGAATCCTCAGACTTCAAATGCTGGTCCGAGAACCCTTTGAAAAACTAGGCAGGGAGAAGCAGTTTTCAGTAGAAACCAAAATTGTTGGTGGAGGAATAAGCGCCCAAGCAGAAGCTTTGCGTCTTGGAATAGCGAGGAGTTTAGTTCTTGTTGATGAGGGAACCCGAAAAGTTCTCAAGGATCTTAAGCTTCTGACCCGCGATCCAAGAGTAGTGGAAAGAAAGAAAGCTGGACTCAAGAAGGCTAGAAGGAGTCCACAGTGGGCCAAGCGGTAGAGGCTTAAACATCTTCTTATATAAAAAACTCTGTCCCGGAAGGGCCAGAGTTTTTGTTTAAGGAGAAGTCGGATTTTTAGAGTCCTAGAAAGGATGTCTTTTCTGGAAATTCAATTGAAAAGAGATCATTTTTATTTTCTGAAACGCTATCTATGAAGAACAGCTTTTCCAGATAAGCATTGGCAATCACGAATGGGCTGGAAGTCTTGGTTGTGATGATGTCAGAAGAATTTCTCCTGTCGCGCGAGTCAAGCTCGATGACTTTCACATATGGTCCGACGCTGAAAATCACATGTTCGTAATCGGAAAACCACTGGACATTTTTAATCTCTTCAATATAGCGAGCGACATTGGTAAAATCATTCTCTTGACGAATCGGTTGAACGTTCCAATCGCGAAGAAAATAAGCCGAAATTTCGTTCTTAGTCCAGAAAAGCAACTTCTTTCCATCATCGGAAAAATGAAGTCCTTCGATGCTCGAGCCTAACTTTTTAAAATAAGCTCCTTCTTCTCCTTGGTTATAGATAAAGAGATTGTCTGATTCATCCCAGAAAGCAATCCGCTCATTATCATAAACTATCATCTTAACTATGTTTCCTTCTAAATCTTTGGGGAAATCATAAGTAACTTGGGATTTTTCGCCGTTTCCGGAAAGAGGTTTTTTGTAGGTTATATGGTTGGAATTCTGGGAAAAATAGACATCCGTTTTGGAAAGGTCAAAAGAAGCGGCTTCGTCAGTTATGAGCAGCAGGTCTTCTTTTAGAGATATATTGGCTCGATAAAGATTGTTTTGGCTGAGGAAAAATAAGTAGTCTTCTTTCTCTGGGTCCCAACGGACATCTCGGATGCTGGAAACTCCCAAGAATTCTTTGAGAGAAAAAGAAGTGTTATCATCCAAATTCAAGATGAAGTAATCGCGTTCTTCCTCAGGCAAACCTTTTTTAACGACTGGAACCGAAATTCGGCTATTTTGGCTGGGAGACCATTCTATGTTTTCTCGTTTTTCAATTGGCAAAAGATCAAAACCGGGGATAATAAATTCTTTTTCAACATTTTTACTTTCAATATCGACTATCTTTATTTCTAAACCATTTGCTCCATTTAGGGCAGTAGCTAAGAAGTTGTTTTTAGGAGAAGTGAAAAAGTAGTCTATATTTTCCCTTGAATAAGCCTCTTTTTCATAATTCTCTCGAACTAAGAGCACATTCCAAAATTCACTAGAAAGACCGCTCTTTACTTGAGTTTTTTTCTTCCAGGATCTAAAGCCCGGATATTCGACTTC
>JBMOKR010000090.1:0-7049 GCA_049324335.1 Patescibacteria group bacterium
AACTGGAAAAAGACCCGCATCAATGACAAACCAGGAATCACGGTCGGCATGATTTCAGGGCTAGGCCTCCTTTACGATCGCCATCCGGAAGACTTGCGTTCTCGATCGGAAGAAAAGACGGAAAATAACCTTTTCACTCTCTATGACGAGACAAGGACGGAAAAAGTGAATATGGCTCTTCGCTCTCCGATTCTTCTTTTGGCCGGTCTCATGCTGCTTTATTTCTATTGGGTCATCCGGAAATTTACTGGGTCCCAAAATCTGGGAGCGCTCACCGCTCTCCTTTTGGCTGTTTCTCCCATTCTTTTGGGGATCTCCCAAATCATCAACCCAGACGCTTTTCTTTGGAGTTTTTCCGGCGCCGCCGTTTTTTCCTATTTAGCGCTTCTTAGAACGCGGGAGAAAAAGTTTATTTTTCTCGCGGCTCTTTTTGTCGGCCTTTCCCTTCTTTCCAAATATACCGCCAACATTCTTTTCCCCACTTTTCTATTTCTTTTTTACGGGTATTATTTCCTAGAAAGCGGGATGTATGAAAAAATAAAAGAATCACGGCAATATTTCCTTTGGGGAATAGCGCATCTTCTGGCAATTTATGCCGGCTCACTTCTGGTATTTTCAGTTTTTCTGCCAGCGGTTTTTGTAAAGTTTAAGTATCTTTCTGAAGGAACTTTTCTTTTTCCTGGATTTAAGATTTTAATAATTCCAATTTTAATGGCGTTTGCTCTCACGCTTCTTGACGCTGTATTTAATAAGAATGGTTTGTTGCGGTCGGTCGGTCGGACTATTTTTGCCAAGAGAGACAAGATCGTAAAGATAGGCGCCGGATTTTTTCTTTTTATTATTCTCTTTCAGTTAGTGAATTCCTGGACCGGACAAAAAATAGTTCCCTTAGATATGCTGCGCCACGAAAATTACTATTCCCAGGATTTCACTTTTGGCGCTCTGGTGGAGAAGGATAATCCTATCTGGAGAAACTTTAAAGTTTTTATGGCGGAAAGCTATCCCTTCATCTTTTCTTTAGGGACTCTTAATCTTCTTGTCCTTCTGGTATTTCTGACTCTCATAATTATTAAGGGAAGCAGCAAGAATCATCTGGAAATATTTTTCTTGGCTTTTTTCCCAGTTCTCTACTTTCTGGCTATGATGCAGTCAGGAGTTTTGGCCAATGCCAGATATAGCATTATGCTTTATCCTCTGGGCATATTTTTTTCCGCTCTGGCCCTGGTGTATTTTTTGGAAAATATCCAAGCAATCCGGAATTTCCCGAATCGTTTCTGGGTGGCAGTCTCCCTGGTCGGAATCTGCGGATTTTTCAGTTTGTTTTTTTCCAAGCCTTTCTATTTTAACTATACTTCCTGGCTCCTTCCCAAAAAGTTTATGATTTCTGATTCCTGGGGCTATGGAAGCTACGAAGCGGCCCAGTATCTCAATTCTTTGCCGGATGCTAAAAATCTCAAAGTTTGGACCGATCGAAGCACTCTTTGCCAGTTTTTGGCCGGGAAGTGCATTCGGGATTACAAGATCGATCTTTCGAAAGTCAAGCCGGATTATTTCGTCTTTTCCCGACGGGGACAGATTCGTCATCGCTTTATTTGGCTCCGACCAGACTTAGCTAAGCTTCCAGCCAGCGATTATTATGAAAAAGAAAAGCCAGTCTGGAGACTGGATATCTCGGGCAGAGAGAAAAATTTTGTGAGGATCGTGAAGTCTAGAGAGTAATCTTGTCATTCCGGGCTTGACCCGGAATCCAGTCATTAACTTATCTTTTACACTGGATTCCCGCTTTCGCGGGAATGACATTTATTGCTACTGCCGATTTCTAATCACTTCTTTCTTTCTAAGTAAAGTGGCAGGGCAAAGAGACTCACTAGCATTTGAATGGTTCGACTCACGATAGCGACAGTGAGAACAGCTGCGGGACTGAGCGCAAAAATTCCAAAGAAAGTCACATAGGCCCACTCTTTGATTCCGATATTATTGATGCTTATGGGAAGAGCTGAAACGATGGAGATAATGAAGATGACGCTTAGATAATCCAGAATATTGATTTCAATTCCGAGCGCTAAGAAAAGAATGTAGTTCAAAGCTCCGACTCCGATTAAGGAAAAAACGATAGAGTAAAAAACGGAATGTCCCAGTATTCCGGAGTTGCGGTTATAGCTTCCTAATTCTTTCAAAAATTCAACCAATTTTTCCGGAGCCATCCGAAAGACCAGTCGCTTCAGCCAAGCGATTTTTCTGATTTGAGGCATCAGGCAGTCGATGCTGAGCGAGATTAGTAAAATGGCGGCGGAAGCTATGAGGATTCGGCTTTCAACTAAATTTTGAAAATTGAAGAAAAGAAAAAGAAGCGCCAAGAGCGTGGCTGCTACCAGGCCGGTGATGCGATCCATCATGACAGTCGAAGCCGCTTGGGTATATTTTTCATTTTTCTTGCCAATTTCGTAGGCCTTGTAGGCGTCTCCGGCAATGAATGATGGCATGAAATTATTGATGAAAGTTCCGATGAAATAGAGCTGGAAAAATTCCAGAGAAGATAATTTGATGCCCTTAAAATTGGCTAAAATCTGCCATTTCCTGGAAGAAACCCAAAATCCCAGAAAGAGAAAGAGGATGTAGGCAATCAAATAAAGAGGCTTTATTTCACTCACATAGAGCCAGACGTCTCGCCAGGAAGTGGAAAATATGACCCAAGCGGTAAAAGCCAGGGTAATGAGGAGCTTCAGGAGGAATTTTAAAGTTTTTTTATTGGGTGATTTCATTATAAAGAGAATAATAATCCTTAGCGACTTTTTTCCAACTCATATCCTCCGCCTTTTCCCGACTGGCCTGTCCCATATTTTCTAGTAGATTGGGGGCGGCAATGAGCCTTTCCAATTTTTGAGCGATATCCTCGGCATCTTTAGTTTTCACTACAAAGCCGTTCTTTTCTTCCTGAACAAGCTCTCTGGTTCCGCCAGTGTCGGTGGCGATGACGGGAAGGCCCGAGGCGATGGCTTCAAGTATGGTGTTCGACATTCCTTCATTCAAAGAAGGCAGGACAAAGACATCGGCGGAAGCGTAAATTCGACTCACTTTTTCATGTGGAATTCGCCCCAGGAAATTTACTTGATTTTTAATGCCTAATTTTTCCGCTTGTTCTCTGAGTTCACCTTCTGCGTCTCCCTCCCCTCCAATAACTAGTTCAATTTCAGGATATTTAGCGCGGACTATTTTGAAAGCGTCCAGGAGATAGTTGATTCCTTTTCTATGCGTGAGTCTTGAAATACAAAGGATTCGGAAAATTCCATCCGGCCTATTTTTATTTTCTCTGGGTTTGAATTCTTCCGTGTCCACTCCGTTTACAATCACATCAATGACTTGTTCTGGGCTGGATTTTTGGGCTAATTCTTTGAGTCCCTGGCTGTTAGCTACTACGTGAGCGCTTTTCTTCCAAATAAAGCGGATAAGCGGAGAGAGGAGCTTGTAAAGCCAAGAAAAACGTTCACTGTAGCCGGGAACGTCTGATCCGCGCAGCGATACGATATAGGGAATACCGAAGCTCATCTTCAGGCAAAGTGAAATAAATCCACAGGGAACAGTGAAGAAGGAATGGGAAAGATCGTAATGGTTCTTCTTGGCCAATTTCCGCGCCAAGAAAAAAGCTCGGAAAGCATAGGCAAGAAGATCTTTCTGGGATTGATAGTGAAGATTTTTGGGGTCCTTGCCGATATCTACCCGGTGGATGGTGATATTTTTTCCCAGCTTTTCTTCCGAGCCGGCTTTTTCCGGAGAGGAGGTGATGAAATCCACTTCCAAATCGGGAATTTTTTGGAATTCCCCGAAGATATATTTATTGGCATTCCCCGCTCCCCCGCCCAGAGGAGGATATTCGTAATTGAGAAAAAGTATTTTCATAAAATAGTCTGTAAAGTCGAAAGTCTATAAAGTCCATAAAGCGCAGTTTAGACTTTTTGACTTTAGGGACTTTTGACTAGCAATTAGCGAAGCTAATTGCGTCCTACTCCGTAATATTCAAATCCGGCGTCTTTGAGCGTTTTGGGCTCGTAGACATTTCGGAGATCGACAAAGACCGGCTTTTTCATAAGCTTCTTGATTTTAGCGAAATCCAAAGAGCGGTATTCATTCCATTCTGTCATAAGAATCAAGCAATCGGCTTTCTCGACAGCTTCGTAAGGACTAGAGGCGCCGTGAATTTCCGGCATTATTTCTCTAGCCATTTTGAGGGCTTCAGGATCATGAGCTTTTATTCGAGCGCCTTTTTCAATGAGAGCGCTGAGAATGGTGATGGATTGAGCTTCTCGCATATCATCGGTCTCTGGCTTGAAGGATAGTCCCAAAACCGCAATAGTTTTTCCCGATTCTTCTCCTTGGAGAGCTTGTTTGATTTTTTTGACCATGCGGGCTTTTTGGGCGCTGTTGACTTCAATGACTGTTTCTACAATCCGGCTGGGCGCCCCATGTTCCTGAGCGATGCGAGTGAGGGCGTGAGTGTCTTTGGGAAAACATGATCCTCCATAGCCTGGTCCAGGATGAAGAAATTTTGGCCCAATCCGCTTGTCGAGTCCCATTCCTTTGGCTAGATCTATGACATTACCGTCGATTGATTCGCAGAGATTAGCCATTTCATTTATGAAACTCACTTTAGTGGCTAGAAAAGCGTTGGAGGCATATTTGATCAGTTCGGAAGTTTGGGGAGTGGTGACGACCATAGGAGTTTCGATGAGATAGAGTGGCTTATAGATTTCTCGCATCACCTTCTCGGCTTTTTTATTTTCCACCCCGATGACTACTCGATCGGGACGCATAAAGTCGTCAATAGCGGCGCCTTCTCGCAGGAATTCCGGATTGGAGACGACATCAAATTTGGCTTTTTTGTTGGCTTCCTTGATGATGCGCTTAACTTGTTTGGCGGTTCCGACTGGAACAGTGCTTTTGTCGACAATCACAGTGTAGCCAGTTATGAAAGGAGCGATTTCTCGGGCGGCTTCATAGACATACGTGAGGTCGGCGTAACCGTCGCCTCTTCTCGAGGAGGGCGTTCCAACAGCAATGAAAACAGCGTCCATTCCAGAGACGGCTTTCTTTGTATCAGTCGTAAAGGAAAGGCGTTTTTCTTTGACATTTTTGGCTACCAATTCATCCAGTCCCGGTTCATAAATAGGAATTTTCCCCTTTTCCAAAGCTTCGATTTTCTTTTTGTCCTTGTCGAGACAAATGACAGTGTTGCCCAACTCAGCCAAGCACGTTCCGCTTACGAGTCCGACATATCCGGTGCCGATGATACCCAAGCGCATAGCGCAGTTGAAAGTCCTTAAAGTCTATAAAGTCAAAAGTCTATAGAGCCTAGACCTAGTTTAATTTTTTAATAAAACCAGAAAGCATCTTTGATATTTCCAGTGATTCTTGGTAAAACTTATCAAAGCTTGATTTCTTGATATACTTAAATTCTAATGCCAGATAAAGCATCGATCTTAATTCTCCGCAAGAACCCTTTGCTATAAAAAGAAACTTTCTTAACTCTTTGTCACCTCTTCTCTCGAATCCCTCTGCGATATTGTTCATTATGGAAACAGAAGCTCTTTGAAGTTGATCCTTGAAGGAAAAATCTTTTAGCGTTTTTAATTCTTGATATATTTCTACTGTCATTCTGCCAGCTTTTTTCCAAGCCAATATATCTTCAAATTTTTCTATTTTCATAGACTTTACGGACTTTTAGCTTTGTGACTTTATGGACTTTATTGAATAATTCATATGTCCCTGGTTCTTGTAGTAATTCTTGAGCATGATGTCGGCTAGGAGTCCAAAGATGAAGAGCTGGATGCCAATCATAATAAGAAACACTCCGACCAAGGGCCAAATTTTTTCACTAAGAGAAGCTCCAAAAAATACTTTTTCTATGGCCATCCAGATAAGAACTAGCGTTCCTAGGAAGGATAAAAAGATTCCTCCGCCTCCAAACAGGTGGAGCGGGCGATTGGAATACTTCCGCCAAAACCAGATGGAAACCATATCGACAAAACCTTTGACTCCCCTCTTCCAATTATACTTGGTCTGACCATGGATCCGCGGATGATGCGAGACTTTGACTTCTCCGACTCTGTAGCCTTGGAGTTCGAGAAGCGCCGGAATGAAGCGATGCATTTCTCCAAAAAGGTCGATGTCTTCAAAGCATTCTCGCTTGTAGGCTTTCAAAGAACAGCCGGAGTCGTGGATATTATCTTGGATGAGGACTTTTCGAAGCAGATTGGCGCCTCGGGAAAAAATCTTTTTGCTGAGAGAATCTTTTCGTTTGTGTCGCCAACCGGAAACAATGTCAAAACCTTTGTCCATCTCTTCGAGGAGGAGTCGGATGTCGGCCGGATCATTCTGAAGATCTCCATCCATAGTGATAATAACTTTTCCGACCGAGTTTTTGATTCCAGCGTCAAAAGCGGCGGTCTGGCCAAAGTTCTTCCGGAAACGGATGAGCTTAAGTGGGCTTAAGCCTTCAGTTTCTTCGGCGGTCTTGTCCTTGGACCCATCGTCAATGAAGATTATTTCGTAGCTTTTTCCCAAAGCTTCGCAAGCCTCTTTTATCTTCTGGTGAAGATGAATCACATTGCCTTCTTCGTTATAGAGAGGGACGACGATTGAGAGTTCTTTTTCCATGATTTTAAGATTGTCGATTACCCCCTCAGTTTAGCTCTTTTTAAGGATTTTGGCAATTTAGGAAATAGGGGTATAATTAAGGCAGTTTTTGTTTTAATATTTGAAAAATCATAACTATGGCAAAGATTCTCGTCACTGGCGGAGCTGGGTTTATTGGGTCGCATTTGTGCAAAAGGCTTCTTTCCGAGGGGCATGAAGTCTTGTGCGTGGATAATCTCTTTACCGGAAACAAGGATAACATCCTAGAGCTTCTGGACAATAAGAAGTTCGATTTTATGCGCCACGATGTGACTTTTCCGCTCTATGTGGAAGTTGATCAAATATACAATCTGGCTTGTCCGGCTTCCCCGATTCACTACCAGTTTGATCCGGTCCAGACGACCAAGACTTCGGTCCAC
>JBMOKR010000091.1:0-6745 GCA_049324335.1 Patescibacteria group bacterium
AGGAGTAAGATTCTTTTTTATAATTTTCATAATATCCCAATCATAATTCAAAAGTCGGCAGGGTGTAAATACTAGACAATGATTGGAAATTTATGCTTAATCTGTTAAGATTCATCCATTATGAAAAAAACCGAGCAAAAATTTGACGTGGTAGTCATCGGAGGCGGTCCTTCCGGAATGATAGCGGCGGGCCGAGCAGCCGAACTGGGGGCTCGAGTGGGGCTTTTGGAAAAAAATTCCAGTCTAGGAAGAAAGCTTCTTATGACCGGAAAAGGCCGATGCAATTTGACTCAAGACCAGAGAGACCCTCAAAAATTCATTGAGAAATTAGGGAAAAACGGAAAGTTTCTTTTTTCTGCCCTTAATTTTTTCGGCGTAGAAAAAACTCTTACTTTTTTTGAGATGAAAAACCTAAAAACCAAAGTTGAACGAGGAGGACGGATTTTCCCTATGTCCGGTGGCGCCCAGGATGTTCTAAGAACCTTAGAGACTTATCTCAAAAAAAACCAAGTGAGTATTTTGACTGACCGAAAAGTTTTGAGTTTTGAATCGGAGGGTAATCAGATCAGAAGTGTTCGTACCAAGGAAGAAGAAATCGTGGCTGATAATTTTATTCTAACGACCGGCGGAAAGTCTTACCCGGGAACTGGTTCGACCGGAGACGGCTACGCTTGGGCAAAATCTTTGGGGCACACAATCAATCGGGTTCGTCCGGCGCTCACTCCACTCAATATCCGAGAAGAATGGGTCAAGAGACTTCAGGGCTTAAGTCTCAAGAATGTAGAAATTAATGTCTTTCAGAATGGGAAAAAGCAAGATTCCCGCTTCGGAGAGTTGCTTTTTACCCATTTCGGCTTAAGCGGACCGATTATTTTGGATGCCAGTCAAAAAATCGGGGAGCTTTTAGAAAAGGGGGAAGTTAAGATTGCGCTTGACCTCAAGCCGGCTCTAAGTTTTCCCGAGCTAGACAATCGTCTCAAACGAGACTTCGAGACTTTCTCCAAAAAGGATTTTAAAAATTATCTGCCGGAACTTTTACCAGAAAAGATGGTGGATATATTTTTAGAATCAACCGGAATCGATCCTAAGAAAAAAATAAACTCTATTACCAAGGAAGAGAGGAGACTGATAGTCCATCTTTTGAAAAGCGCCGAACTCACTGTGGAAAGCTTGGTGGGTTTTACCCAAGCCATCATAACGGCCGGGGGAGTGGCGACGCGAGAAGTTGATCCCAAGACGATGCGCTCCAAAAAAGTAGCCAATCTTTTTCTAGCTGGAGAAATTCTTGATTTGAATGGTCCGACTGGCGGATACAATCTTCAAATATGCTGGTCGACCGGATATGTAGCGGGAACTAATGCCGGGAAAAGCCTTTCCAAGAAGTCGAAAACCTTCCAGGCTATTTGACAAGGCGCTCCGAGGAGAGCATAATTAGGGCAATAATTTAGAGGAAATGAAATCTTGGATTTCTGCTTTTCTTGAGAGAAGAAAGCAGTTTTTTATTGATTAAACACTTATGGAAATTAGAAATATCGCTATCATTGCCCATGTCGACCATGGGAAAACCACCATTACGGACGCCATTTTGCGTCAAACCGGAATGGTAAGCGACGAAAATGCTAGCATGGATTCCAATGCCCTGGAAAAGGAGCGGGGGATTACTATCTATTCTAAAAATACTTCCGTCTTTTATCGGGATACTAAAATTAATATCGTAGATACTCCAGGGCACGCCGACTTTGGATCGGAAGTCGAACGAGTGCTTCGCTCAATCGATTCAGTTCTTTTGGTTGTGGATGCCCAGGAGGGGCCGATGCCCCAGACCCGGTTTGTGCTCAAAAAATCCTTGGAATTGGGCCTAAAGCCGATTGTAGTGATTAATAAGATTGATAAGCCGGCGGCCGATCCGGATTTGGTAAAGGAGCAAGTTTTCGAACTTTTCTTGGACTTGGGGGCGACGGATGAGCAACTAGATTTCGTGACGCTTTATGCGATTGGCAAGCAAGGCATCGCTAAAGAGCATCTGGAAGATGATGGTCGGGATATGTCTCCGCTTTTGGATATGATTCTTCTCAAGGTCAAGCCAGCCAGCGGGAAGGACCAGCTTCCGCTCCGGATGCAAGTTTTCAATTTAGCCTACGACAATTTTTTGGGTCGCCTGGCCATCGGTCGGATTTATGAGGGAACACTCAAAGATTCACAAAATGTTCTGGTAAAGAAAATTGATGGTCGGGAGGAGTCGGGTAAAATCACCAAAATGTTCGCTTTCCGCGGGATGCAGAGAGAGGAAGTCAAGGAAGCCGTTTCCGGGGACATTGTTATGGTGGCTGGTATTCCAGAAATCAATATCGGCGAAACAATCTGTCTGACCTCCGATCAGATAGCTCTTCCGGCTATTCAGATAGATGAGCCAACCATTTCCTTGGGATTTTTGGTCAATGATTCTCCTTTTGCTGGGAAAGAAGGCAAATTTGTTACCACTAAACAGATTAAGGAAAGGCTCCTCAAGGAATTGGAAGTTAATGTAGGACTCAAAATCGATTTTTCTTCCCCGGAATATTACAAAGTTTTCGGACGAGGCGAACTTCATATCGCCATTCTCTTGGAAAATATGCGCCGAGAAGGCTACGAACTCCAGGTTTCTCAGCCCAAAGTTATCATTAAAGAAGAAACTGGCGGAAAAACCGAGCCGTTTGAAGAGGCGACAATTGATGTGCCCGAACAATTTTCTGGAACCATTATGGAACAAATGGGGAGACGAAAGGGAACTATGATTGATATGAAACAGGATGGCAGTCAAGTCCGGATGATATTTGAAGTTCCAACTCGTGGACTCTTGGGATATCGAGGAGAGTTTATCGTAGAGACTAAAGGCGAAGGCATTCTTTGCTCTCGCTTCATTGGATTTCGTCCGTATGTTGGAGAAATCAAAAAAAGAGACGTCGGTTCTATGGTTTCTTGCGTCACTGGAAAGGCTCTGGGATTTTCTCTGGCCAACCTTCAAGACCGAGGGACCCTCTATATCGGACCAAGCGTGGAAGTGTATGAAGGTATGGTAATCGGCAATGTTTCCAAGGGGAATGACATGTCAGTCAATCCCATTAAGGGGAAACAACTTTCCAACATGCGTTCTTCCGGAGCGGATGAGGCTATCCAGCTCACTCCTCCTTATGATCTTACACTCGAGAGAGCTCTGGAAGTGATGGCGGAAGATGAATATCTGGAAGTAACGCCCAAAAGTGTGAGACTCAGGAAAAAATATTTGACTGAAGTGGAAAGAAAAAGGGCTCTTAGAAAATAGGACTAAAAAAGCGCTCTGCAAGGGAGCGCTTTTTCTATGTTAGAATATAGAAGTAAATAATCAAGTATTTAATTATGGCAAATAATTTTGAAGGAAACCAAAGGAGAGGACCAAATTCTGGACCAAATCGGATATTGGGCGTCTCCGAGCAGGAACTGAAAGATTTGCGGGAACAGAACAGGCGATTGAAAGAGGTAGCTAGAGTGTCCGGCAAAGAAAAAAGAAAATTGAGAGAATTATCCGAGACGGATGAAATGACGAATCTTCTCAATAAGCGAGGTTTAGAGAAAAGGCTGTACGAGCTTTTCAGTCAGTTGATTGCTGGTGAATCAGAAAGAAGAAAGGAATCTCTTTCCAAAATCGCTCTGGCAGTTATAGATATGGACGGTCTCAAGTCAATAAACGATAATTACGGACACTCTGTCGGAGATAGGGCTATCATTGCTCTGGGAAGGCATCTCAAGGCAAAACTGCGTTCGACTGACATATTGGGACGATGCGGGGAAAAAGCAGACGAGTTCATCCTTATCATTTCCAATATGGAAGAAGGGCATCTCGAGAAGCGTCTGGTCGAGATAGAAAAGTCTCTAGAGGGCATCATTATAGCGGACGAAAAGGGTTCCCCTGTAAAAATAAGCGCTAGTCTGGGTTTTACCATGATAGATAAGGAATCTGCCCAAGAAATGAGCATAGAAGAGGCGAAAAGGCTGGCCGATCAGAACATGTATCGTCAAAAAGTCAGGAGGAAAAACGGAATGGCGTAGAAGCTTGACATATACCCCAGTGGGGTATATAATGTAATTATGAAAAGCGAAAAGAAAAAAATAGTCGATCGTCTGGCGCGCATCGAAGGCCAAATTAAGGGAGTAAGAGGAATGATTGAAAAAGAAGAAGACTGCCAAAGAGTAGTAGTCCAGATAATGGCGATTAAGGAGGCGATCCAGAAGGCCGGATTGGAACTTATGAAAGCCAAGGTTTGTTCCCGGAAGACTCTCCAAAAGCGTGACCTGGAAGCTATTTTTAAGGTAATGAAGTAGCGCTAATAACTAATAAATAAAATTATGTCGAACGTGAAAGAAATAAGTGTAGCTGACTTCGAAAAGGAGGTTCTCAAATCAGATTTGCCTGTCCTGGTTGATTTCTGGGCGCCGTGGTGTGGACCTTGTCTGGCAATGGCACCGGTTTTGGATGAGGTAGCCCAAGAAATGGAAGGTAAAATGAAGATTGTGAAGATAAATGTCGAGGAGGCGGAAAATCAGGAGTTGGCCGGAAAGTATCAGATCCAAAGCATTCCCAATATGAAATTTTTCAAAAATGGCCAAGTAGTCGGAGAATTTGTCGGGATGCGTCCCAAAGAGGCCCTGATTTCAGAGATTGAATCCAAGCTATAAGGAAAAGGCTCCAGAGAAATCTGGAGTTTTTTTGTGGTATAATTCAGTAAAGTCTTAATAATTAAGTTTTGAAAAATTATGGAACAGAAAGAATGTTGCCTTCCGGCTAATTGGCGGGAGCCAAAGGTGGGGTTGGTTTTTTTGGGGATAATTATTTTAGGAGCGATAATTATTGTCTCAATTCTTAGAGATCGAATTGTAAGCAATATTCAGAATCAAGTAACTGTAGTTGGCAGGGGGGAAGTATCTTATCAGCCTGATACGGCCGTTGTTAATCTGGGAGTCCAAATAGATAAGGCGGTTTCAGCTGAAGAAGCCCTTTCTAAGATGAACGAAAAAATGGCCGGAATAATTGGCGCGTTGGAAAAATTAGGCATAGCTAAAGAGGATATCACTACCCAGAATTATTCTCTCTATCCTCAATATGATTATAAGGATGGAGCCTCCAGCGTCTCTGGATACAATGCTAATCAACAGATATTAGTGAAGGTTAAAGCTGTCGATGAGAATCCGGACAATCTCAATCAAGTAATTGCTGAAGCTGGAAAAGCTGGAACAAACCAAGTTCTTGGAATAAATTTCGAAATTACCAACCTCAATGATCTTAAGCAGGAAGCCAGGATAAAGGCTATTGAAGATGCTAAGGGTAAGGCTGGCGACTTGGCCAAAGCGGCCGGAATACGCAGATTAGGCAAGGTTGTGAGTTGGTACGAAAATTTTGTGGGAGATCCAGCTAGCGAGGGACAGACATATAAGGAAGGTTTGGGTGCTGGCGGAGCTAGCACCTCTTCTCCCGTCTCTCCTAATATTCCTTCTGGAAACCAGAAAATCATAATTGAGATGAATGTTCAATACGAAGTTCTGTAGTTTGCAAAACAAAAGAAAAACTCCTCCGATTTAAGTTGGAGGAGTTTTTTAAAACCGAGGTTCCCTTATTTCTTTCTCTTCTTGCCTCCTCCGGAAAGGAGGGCAGTGATGGCCGATCCGATGGCGGCTCCGGCTCCGGCGGCAATAGCGGCTGATTTTCCCGGGTTCTTTTTGACGAAAGCCACGGCTTTTTGAGCGGCCTTCTTCATTTCAGCCTCCACTTTTTTAGCGGCCTTCATTGCCTCCGCTTGCATTTTTTTCAGCTCTTTTTGGGCATCACTTTTCATGGATGCTCCGCAAGATTTTCTTTTGGTTGCCATTTTATTTTTGCTTAATGTTTATTAAAAAACCGATGAGGAATACGATAAAACCAGTGAGGAGGTAGCCCAGTCCCTTGAGGGGAAGAAAATTTTCCAGAAATAGCGAGATTCCTACCAGAAAAAATATCAGCCCTAAAATGAGAAAGAAAGTGGCAGTCGTTCTTCGCTTTATTTCTTGAGCAATCTCATGAGCCTTCTCCCTTATGTTTTCCATTATCTCTCCGCCAATCTTTTTGATGAAGTCCTCAATGAAGGTGACGAAAAAATCTTTAAGGTTGAATTCGGAAGAAGTTTTTTTCTTAGGCATATTCTTTTATAACAATTATTAATATTATAGCAAATTTTACTCCAAAAAGCTATTTTTCGTCCTAGACTTATGCTAAAATCAGAGAAATGGAAAATTTCTGTGAAAAAAAATGTCAGATAGTCCTTCGGGAACTGGGAGTGGGAAGTCAGGGATTGTCGGAAGAGGAAGTTAGGCGACGTTTCAAAGAATATGGTCCCAATGAACTGCCCCAAGGAGAAAAACGAGGCTGGAAAAAAATATTTTTCAGTCAGTTTAAGAGTCCGCTCATCTATATCCTTCTTTTGGCAGCGTTTTTTGTTATACTTATCGGCGAATGGGGGGATGCAATCGTAATTGCTTTCGTTCTCATTCTTAATTCTGTAATTGGAACTATCCAAGAAGGAAAAGCACAAAACACTTTTTTAGCTCTTCGTAAGTTGGTAAAATCTCGGGCAATGGTCATTCGCGACGGACAGGAAGTAATAATTAGCGACCGCAATTTGGTTCCTGGAGACATATTGATACTAAAAGAAGGGGAGAAAATTCCGGCTGACGCCCGGATAATTGAAGCGGAATTTCT
>JBMOKR010000092.1:0-5151 GCA_049324335.1 Patescibacteria group bacterium
GCCATGGGCAGAAGAGGCAGGAGCCAACGATATCTTGATCTCAGAAAGCGGGGAAAGCTTTGGAGAAAAGATGTCCGGATATCCCGACCCTGAAACTTATCTCCCATCTTTTCCTTATCGTAGAGCAAAGTAAAAATCGGCGCCTCAGGAAACATTTCCGAAAGCGTCTCAAGCACCCTTTCCGCTCCGCCATAATTTACGAGAAAATCATGAACCAAGGCGATTTTGAGGTCTTTTAGGTTTTTCATAATTTAAGAATTCACCACTATTTTCCCGATTGTCTGGGCACATTTTTCCCAACTGAATCTTTTCACATTCTCATGGCCTTTTTCTATTATATCATCTCGGAAAGATTGGTCAGAAATAAGCTTGAAAGCCTGTTTAACCATATCTTTTGTATCATTTGGATCGACTAACACAGCCCCTTCTCCAGCCACTTCGGGCATTGAAGAAACACGAGAAGCGACGACCGGCGTCCCAACGCTCTGGGCCTCCAAAATCGGCAGACCGAAACCCTCGTAAAAAGAAGGGAACAAACACATCTGCTTCTTTATACAATTCTTCCCTCTCCTCATCGGTTATATATCCAAGCTCTATAATATCTTCTTTAAATCTGGAACCCATGAGTTCATTCTTTATTTTATCGTAACCAAATCCCGGCTTCCCCGCCAGAACCAACTTATGCGATAAATTATATTTTTCCTTGAGCATCTCAAATGTCTGAATCACTCCGCTGATATTTTTTCGCTCTTCTATTCGTCCGACAAAAAGTAGATATGGTTTGAAATTTGAAATTTTATCATTATAAATTGTTTGGAAATTGGAAATTGGAAATTGGAAATTATTTTCTACTCCCTCATAAACTACCTCAATCTTTTCCTCTGGAACATCATACAATTTCATCAGATCCTTCTTAGTATTCTCCGAAACTGAAATAATCTTGGAAGCCTTCCGACAAGATCTTCTGATAAAAAAACGCATATACATCCTTTCCCAAAAAGAGTAAGCCTCTGGACAGAATTCGTATTCCAATCCATGGATAGAAACGACCGTTTTTTTAGGTGCTACCCAGGGAATGATATGAGCCGGAACAAAAAGAACATCCACCGGACGAAATAGCATTTCGAGCGACAAGCCTAGCTGCGTCCAGAGATAAGGAAGCCTTATTTCTCTGATTTTCCAATTGTCTGGAAAATCAAATCCCGTCTTTTGTCCATGCTTGACATACAAAAAAACCTGGCAGTCTCTCAATTCACTTGTCAGATTTTTTATGACCTGGAATGAGTATTTCTCAATTCCAGTTTGATTTGAAATGAAAGCGCGCGAAGCGTCGATTCCAATCAACATAAGCCAAAATGTAAATATCAAAATGCAAAAATAAGGAATCCTGCGTAGAAAAAATCTTTCTTAATAAATCGTTCGCAAAGCGAACACCAAAATTTTGATTTTTGATTTTTGATTTTTAAGTTTACTTTGTAAGCATTATGGTCCGTTTATAAACTTCCAGATTCTCCAGCGCGATTCCGATGCCCTTAATGACGCAAAAGAGAGCGTCGTCAGCCACATAGCAAGGGACGCCGATAGTTTTGGTTATCAACTGGTCCAAGTGCTTAAGCAGAGCTCCTCCGCCAGAAATCACCATCCCCTTGTCCATAATGTCAGCCGAAAGTTCAGGAGGAGTTTCCTGAAGGACTTTTTTGATGGCTGCGATGATTTCCCGAAGCTCGTCCTGGAGCGCTTCAGTAATCTCATTGGAAGTGATTCTCACCGTCCTAGGCAGTCCGCCAGTCAAGTCCCGCCCCCTAACTTCTATATCTTCTTCTTTGACCTGAGCAATAGCTGACCCGATCTTTATCTTGATCTCTTCGGCTGTCCGGTCCCCGATCGCCAGGCCGAACTTCCTTTTTATGAAATCGGAAATGGCTTGGTCCAGCTTGTTACCTCCGACGCGGGCGCTATGGGCCGCCACGATTCCGCCCAATGATATAACAGCTACTTCTGAAGTTCCGCCTCCAATGTCGATAATCATATTTCCTGAGGCTGAACTGATGGGAATTCCAGCTCCAATGGCCGCCAAAACCGGCTCCTTGACCACATAGGCCGCCTTAGCCCCAGCCTTTATGGCTGCGTCAATTACTGCTCTCCTTTCAGTTGAAGTCACTCCAGCTGGAATGGAAATCATCACTTCCGGACGAATAAAGCGAAACTTGCCACTCACCTTATTGATGAAATAACTCAGCATTGCTTCGGTAATTCGGTAATCGGCAATCACTCCGTCCTTCATTGGGCGAGACGCCACGATTGTGTCTGGAGTACGCCCCAGCATCTCCTTGGCTTCATTCCCAACCGCTAGGACCTTATTATCCAATATCGAAACCGCGACCACTGACGGCTCGTTGACTACTATTCCTTTTCCCGGGACCGTTACCAAAGTATTGGCCGTCCCCAGATCAATTCCGATTTTTCGAACTAACATGAAATAAATTCAAAATTTAAAGTTGGTTAGAAATTAAGGCTTGGAAATTCTACGAATATCCGCGCCGAGTTTTTGGAGTCTTTCTTCGATCTTCTCATATCCCCTGTCAACCTGATAAATTTCCTTGATGATAGTCTGTCCTTCAGCCAAAAGACCGGCAATGATAAGTGTCGCCCCAGCCCGAAGATCAAAACTCACAATCTCGCTTCCTCTAAGTTTACTTGGTCCGCCTATCAACACTCTATGCGGATCTAAAATTTTCGCCCTAGCCCCCATTCGAATCAGTTCCCCGATATAGTTAAACCTGTTTTCATATAAAGAATCGTGAATCAGAGTTTCCCCCTCAGCCTGAGTCGCCAGAACTCCAAAAGGAGCTTGGACATCAGAAGGAACGCCCGGATAGGTTCTAGTGTCAATCTTAGAAACCGCTTTGAGTTTCTTAGCTGGAATAACTTCAATATAATTTTTCCCGATCTTAAAATCAGCTCCGAATTCCCTAAGCTTCTCAATCACTAAATCCAGGTGCTCCTCTAAGGCTCCTTCTACTCGAAGTGGACTTTGGAGAGCCACTCCCAAAATAAGAAAAGTGGCTGCTTCATTAGCATCGGGAATCACCTTATGTTTAGCGCCATGAAGTTTCTTACTTCCGATAATTTCCAAGGTATGCGTTCCCAGTCCCTTGATTTTCGCTCCCAAGGAAATAAGAAATTTTCCTAAATCTTCTACATGAGGTTCGGTTGCTGAAACTTTTATGATTGTCTTTCCTGCCATACCAGAAGCCAGCATCATGGCGTTCTCGGTAGCCGTGACCGACATTTCTCGAAGGGCAATTTTCCCCGACTTCCTTTTTCGGGAATCCACCTCGTAGGCGCTATCATTCTGCCGAATATCAACCCCCAGCTTTTCCATGGCATCAAAATGAGTACCCAGCGGTCTCTTGCCAATCACGCAACCCCCCGGATGAAAGAGTCTGAATTTATCAAAACGAGCGCTGAGCGAGCCAAGTAGCAAGATGGAAGAGCGCATCTTCTTCACCTTCTCCATATCCATCTTTTTGGGATCTATCTTCTTGTTTCTGATGGATATTTTCCTCTTTCCCAGCCACCTTATTTCTGAGCCCAAGCTTTCCAAAATTTCAATCATTCTAAAGACATCCTCAATTAGAGGAATATTGTCTATTATGCATTCTTTGTCCGTAAGAAGCGTCGCCGCTAAAATAGGCGTAGTGGCATTTTTTGACCCCCGAACCTCAATTTTTCCCCTTAATTTTTTTCCGCCCTTAATTTCAAAATATTCCATAATATAAGCCTTAAATTAAGAATTCTACCTTCTGTTATGGTATATCAAAGTGGAGCAAAAATCAAATCCTTGCCTAGAATAAAAAACGCCCCGATGAGAATCGGGGCATTTAACAAACAAACCTATTTTTTCATCTTTCTTCGAATGAAAGCCGGGATTTCCAACTCGTCATCCTCGTCTTCCATAATCTTTTCCGAATCAGAAAAAGAAACGGGCCGGGTAATCCTAGGAGGCACTTTGTCTTCGATAATCATCCGGGGTTCGCTCTTGGAAGGGAAAGTCATACTGCCCAATTCATCTCCCAATTCATCACTTTCCTCAACCTTGTTTTTTCGGCTCTCGATGGTCATCCGGGAAGCCACTCTTTCAATCGGAACATCTTTTACTCTATCAACATCAAAGCCAGTCGCTACCACGGTTATCTGAATTTCGCCTTTTTTAACCGCTTCATCAATCACCGCTCCGAAAATCACTTTGGCATTAGGATCGATCGATTCAGTGATGATGTTGGCCGCTTCGTTGATTTCAAGCATGGTTAAATCGGTCGAACCGCAAACATTGAAGAGAACTCCTTTGGCTCCGTCAATGGAAAGTTCCAGAAGCGGACTGTTGATGGCCGCCTTGGCCGCATCAGCTGCCCTCTCTTCTCCGCTGGCCACTCCGATTCCCATAAGAGCTGACCCGCTGTTGGCCATAATGGCCCGAACGTCGGCAAAGTCGACATTCACGATTCCTGGCTTGGTAATCAGATCAGAAATCCCCTGAACGCCTTGCCGAAGCACATCGTCCACAATCTTGAAAGAATTTATGAGCGTGGTCTTCTTGTCGATGATTTGGAGTAATTTATCGTTTGGAATAGTAATGAGCGCATCGACTCGGTCCTTCAAATTTTCCAAGCCCTCATCCGCAATAGTTTTTCTCTGGATTCCTTCGAAAGTAAAAGGCTTAGTAACAACGGCTACCGTGAGCGCTCCCAATTCTTTGGCTGTTTCGGCTACGATTGGAGCGGCTCCAGTTCCGGTTCCGCCTCCCAATCCGCAAGTGACAAAAACCATATCCGCCCCCTTAAGGACGTCTTGGATTTCATCCCGATTCTCTTCAGCCGCTTGGCGCCCAATTTCTGGATTCATCCCAGCTCCCAGTCCTTTGGTGAGATTTTTTCCGATATGAACCTTTTCCGAAGCCTTATTGTGATGAAGATCTTGAGCGTCGGTATTTATGGCCACAAACTCAACCCCGCGAAGTTTGGCTTCAATCATTCGACTAATGGCTTTTCCTCCGGAACCTCCCACTCCGACAACCTTTATTCTGGCGAAAGTTTCTACTGGTGGCTTGATTTCTCCCATATTTTTAAGTGAAAATCTTATTCCAAAGAT
>JBMOKR010000092.1:5161-6633 GCA_049324335.1 Patescibacteria group bacterium
TAAAAAATAAGCAATAAAAAGAGGCACTTTTTCCTTCAACTTGGGGCGCTGGTTTAGTAATTTAATCTAACACACGCCTTTCCAAGTGTCAAATGCCTGTTTTCTGTTTTTGCCCTATTAAATTTCCGCAAGGCGGAAACCGATTTAACAGGGTGAATTTTTATTTTTTCCCTAAGGCAGGAACTTTCCCAACCATTTTTTCACATTTTCCACTGATTCATTGATTCCGCCGGATATGTTCTTGGCCGTCTTCTTTCCAAATGAAAATCCGCCCGACTTTTCCTGAGATAATCCTTCAAATTGCCAAAGTATGAGTCCTGTCGCTGTTACAAAAGCCGGATCATCAACTTTGTCAATAAGTCCTCCCAGGGGAATAGGAAAGCCGACTTGAGAAGGAAGTCCGAGCGCGTCTTTAGCTAAATCAACAATCCCCGGCAATTTAGCTGTCCCGCCAGTAAGCACTGCTCCAGCCGGAAGCAGACGATCTCGACCGATAGCCTTGAGTTCCTTATTCACAAATCCGAATATCTCTTCCAGTCTCGCTTCGATTATTTCCGCTACGTGATGACGCGACACCATCCCTTCTTCACCCGAATCAATCTGAGCCAAATCAATATCCTCCTTTTTTCCGATTTCCGAAGACAAGGCGTGTCCAAATTCTATCTTGACCTTCTCCGCCACATCAATAGAGGTCCTAAGTCCAATAGCAATATCATTGGTAATGTGGCTACCTCCTAACGGAATCACCGCCGTGTGAAGCAATTCATTTTCTTCGAATATGGCCAGCGAAGTTGTACCGGCTCCAATATCCACTAGAACTACCCCCAGTTCCTTCTGTCTCTTAGAAAGCGAGGCTTTAGCCGCCGAAAGCGGTGAAAGCACTACATCTTGAATATCTACTCCAGCTTGGTCCAAACACTTGTTTAGATTTTTAATGTAAGGAGTTGATCCTTCAATAATAAGAGCATCAACTTCCAACCGCACCCCGTTCATTCCGATTGGATCTTTGATTTCCTTCTGGTCGTCCAGAGAATAATTTTTTGGAATGATATGGAGAATCTCCTTATTGGGCGGGATGGAAATGGCCTGAGACGCATCAATCACCCTCTCAACATCTTCACCGGTCACCTCCCCATCTGCCCGGCCGACTGCAATCACTCCTTTGGAATACTGCGATGAGATATGATTTCCGCCAACACTGATGACGGCTTTTTCCACATCAACTCCGGCCGACATTTGAGCCTTAGCCAAACTCTCCCGGATGGAAGAAACGGCCTCTTCAAGATCAATTATCATCCCTCGGCGCACTCCCAAAGAAAACGCCAAACCGACGCCGATGATTCTCGGCTTATCTTCTTCAGGAACGACCTGCGCAATCACAGTCTTGACACTCCCCGAACCGATGTCTAAGGCAGCAATGATATCTCTCCTGGCCATGAATATTTTTGTTTCAGTTATATCCCTTCAATTAT
>JBMOKR010000093.1:0-6604 GCA_049324335.1 Patescibacteria group bacterium
CCCTTTGAAATAAAAACGACTTCCGGAAAGACCATAAGAACTCCAATCAGCTTAATTTCCATTACTGATTTTTCCGGGGAAAGCATAGCTTATTCTTCAAGCAAGGATTATGGAAACAAGACTATCACTTGGAAGATTGGAGACGCGGATAAGACAGTGAGCGGAGAGAATGAATATCGGATAACTTATGAAGTCCAAAACGCTGTTTGGCCGCTTTCTGAGACCAAAGACGAGTTTTATTGGAACTTGAGTGGGAATTTCTGGCAGATTGATATTGATAGCTTTTCAGCCGAGATATCTTTCCCCGAAGGAATAGACAAGGAAAAGCTAGAAACGGATTATTATGCCGGGCCTCTCGGCGGGAAAAGCAAAGATGGGACGGAACTTACTTGGAACGGAGATAATTTGAATGTTATCTCAAAGAATGTCATGCGTCCGGGAGACGGAATCACTCTCTCAGTGGTCTTTCCCAAAGGGACATTTATTCCTTATCAACCGCCGTTTTGGGAAAAATACGCTTTTCTTCTCTGGCTGATACTGCCCGGACTGACATTTTTAGGATCTCTTAAGCTTTGGCAGAAATATGGACGTGATCCCAAAAACGACAAAACGATCATTCCGGAGTTTGAAGTTCCGGACAAGCTTTCGCCGGGCGAACTGCTTCTCATCGAAAAGAATGGTAGTTTTCGAAATGAGATTATCACAGCTTCGCTAGTCGATCTAGCCGTGAAGGGCGTTATAAGGATTGAAGAAATTAAAAAAAGCGGAATTTTTGGCGGGAAGGATTATAGGATAGTTATGATTGATGCAGAAAAACTTAAGACGGAAAATTATCTGGAAAAAACTATTTTGGAATATATTCTAAGCGGAGCTAAGGAGAAAAAACTCAGCGATCTCAAGAACAATTTTACTACAGAGCTTATTTCCATCAAGAAATTGGCGCCGAACGAGATAATTAAGAAGGGCTATATGGCGAGGACCGGACTTTCACTTAAGATAGTCTTTCTAGTTATTTCGCTGATGTTATTTTTCGCTTCATTTCCCTTGTTTGGAATGGCTCCGTTTTGGGGAATGGGAGTTTTGTCGTCTTCTGTTATTGTTTTTATCTTCGCTTTTCTTATGCCTAAGCGGACCAAAAAAGGAGCGGAAACGGCCTGGAAGATCAAGGGCTTCAAGCTTTATCTCGAAACGGCAGAAAAATATCGCCAAGAGTTTAATGAAAAGGAAAATATCTTTGAGAAATTCTTGCCTTACGCTGTCGTTTTCGGGATGACCAAGCTTTGGATCAAAAAAATGAAAGAAATCTACGGAGAAAACTATTTCAATTCCTATCATCCCATTTGGTACTCGGGAATGATAAGGGGGAGTTTCGATGTAGATTCTTTCACGTCTTCCATGGAGAGTGTCTCATCAGCTATTGCGTCCAATATCTCTTCCGGTTCTGGCGCAGGTGGTGGCGGATTCTCTGGCGGTGGCGGTGGCGGAGGTGGCGGAGGAGGCTGGTAGGATTAATAGACCCATAAAATTATGGAAAAGAAATTGATTGTGGCTCATCGAGGCCATCACAAGAATTGTCCAGAGAACACCCTAGAATCTTTTGAGGCGGCTGTTGGAGCTGGAGCCGATCGGATTGAATTAGATACAAGAAAAACCAAGGACGGACTTTTTGTGGTCCATCATGATGCGGACATCTCAGGGAGACCGCTTAAGGAGCTGACTTTTGCGGAACTGTCTGAAATTGCCAAAGGACAGAATTTCGAAGTACCAACACTGGAAGACGTTTTGAAAAAAAATTCCCAGAAGATTAGGTTCGATATTGAACTCAAAGAGGAGGGCTATGAGAAGGAGATAGTCAGCCTGGTCAAAAAGTATCTGGCGACGGGCGATTTTTTCGTCAGTTCTTTTTCGGAGACGATTCTTCGAAAAATTAAAGAACTTGACCCGAAAATAAAAACGGGTTTGCTTCTGGGAAAAGAAAATCCCGAAAATCTGATTCGAACGCGACTCCAAGAACTTTTTCCTGAAAAGAGATTTTGGAGTTCTCGGGCAGACTTGCTGATTCCTCATTGGGGATTGATCAAATACGGACTGTTATTGAAAAGATTAAGAAAAGATGTATCGGTCATTGTTTGGGGGGTCGAACAAGAGGAAGATATTCGCAAGTTGTTTGACGAAGAACAAGTGAAGGAAATAATAACTGATGAGGTCGAGCTGGCGATTGGAATAAGAGAGAAGCTGAAACTGTGATTTTGGGAGAAACTTTGGTAGAATGAATTTATGGAAAACGAAAACAATAACAAAAAGAAAATTGCAATTGTGAGTCTGACATCCTGCGAAGGATGCCAGTTTGCGCTTCTTGATCTAGGGGAGCGTTTTTTAAATTTTTTGGAAGAAGTGGAAATGGTGGACTTTCGGCTTTTGGAAGACGAGGAAGACACAGGAGAAAAAGTGGATGTGGTCTTGGTTGAGGGCAACCCGGCGACCCAGGCTAATATTGAAACGCTCAAGAAGGCTCGGGAAAGAGCGACGCTTCTGGTAGCGCTGGGAAATTGCGCGGCTATGGGAGGCGTACCGGAAATCAAAAACTACCAGGAAGGTCAAGATACCATCAAACACGTCTATCGTTATCTCCAAGGGATAAAAAATTTGGAAGTGAAAGAAGTTGATAACTTCGTCAAAGTAGATTTTGTTTTCCGGGGATGTCCTATCAATGCTGAAGAATTCTTGAAATATATGCCAATCCTTCTCGAGGGAAGAATTCCCGAGCTTCCGGACAATCCGGTCTGTGTGGAGTGTCGAGCCAGAGGCAACAAGTGTCTTCTTCTTGAAGGCAAACCCTGTTTTGGGCCGATGATTTTGGGAGGTTGTAATGCGCCTTGCCCAACTGCCCGGATGATGTGCCAAGGATGTCGGGGGCTCAGGCCCAAGGCTGACACAAAGGCCATGCGGAAAGCGCTTAAGGACAAAATGACGGACCAGGAGTTTGAAGACGTTTCAGAAATATTTGGACTGCGGGACGATATTGAAACCAAAGAAAAACTAGGAAAATAAAAATATGCAGATAAAAATCAATCATATTGCCAAGATGGAAGGTCATGCCGGATTTATGGCTAGCGTTATTCAGGGCGATGTCAAATCGGCCAAACTGGAAGTTCAGGAGGGCATTCGGCTCATTGAAGGCGTGCTTATTGGGCGACGCTTCGATGATGTGCCGGTCGTGGCGCAAAGAATCTGCGGAATTTGCCCAGTCGTCCATAATCTCACTTCCATAAAAGCCATTGAGAAGGCTTTTGGAGTGGAAATTACCGAAGAAGCCAAAAATTTGCGAAAGCTCTTGGAACTTTCTCAGATTATTCATTCTCACGCTCTTCATCTTTTCTTTTTGTCCCTGGCGGATTTTCTGGATATGGATAATGATATCGAGCTTATCAAGAAGTATCCCGAAGAAACCAAAAAGGCCATCCGAATTCGGGAATGGGGAATAAAAATCGTCGAGGTTGTCGGAGGAAGGGTTGTCCATATTCTCACTAATGAAGTCGGGGGTTTCAAGAAGATTCCGGACAGGGAAGAACTCAGGAAGATTTCCGAAGATTCGGAAGAGATTTTGAAAACTGCCTTGTCGCTAGGAGAGTTTTTTCGCCAAATTAAAACTCCGAATTTTGAAAGGGAGACCGAGTATGTGGCTCTTTCTAAAAAGGGAGAATATGCCATCTATGAAGGAGATATTTTTTCTTCCAGCGGAGAGATAATTTCGGTGGAAAAATTTGAAAATAATTTCCAGGAACTTCAAAGGCAACAAGAAGTAGTGAAGCGGATGGAGCACAACGGAAAAAGCTATATGGTCGGAGCGATTGCCCGGGTTAACTTAGAGAAGGACAGACTAAATCCTGAAGCTTCCAAATATCTGGAAAGCCTCAATTTCAAGTTTCCTGATTTTAATCCTTTTCACAACATCTTGTATCAAATGGTGGAACTTATCCATTGCATCGAGGAATCGAGAAGGCTCTTGGGAAAGATTTTGAATTCCGATTTGGAAAAAGCCCTGAGTCAGAAATTTGAAATCAAAGAAGGCGTCGGAGTGGCTGCTGTCGAAGCGCCTCGAGGAACTCTCTATTATCATCTGGATATCGACTCCAAAGGCTATGTCAAAAATGCCAATATTATAACTCCGACGGCTCAGTTTCTTTCTAATCTGGAAGATGACGTGGCGGCCTATATTCCCGGCCTTCTAGATTTGGATGACAAGACTAAGGAGAAAAAACTTCGGGCTTTCATCCGAGCCTACGACCCATGCATCAGTTGCGCGGTACACTAAAGGCGAAAGGACTCATCCCAGCCCCAATTCCAATATGGATGTATGATTTAGCTGGAATTGTGTGCGTGGTCGCCTGACGGCTTAGCTAGAAATAATAAGAAGTTAATTTTGCGAATTGGGGCGGGATGCTCATTTTTGTTCCTGCTCGTTCCTCGCAGACAAAAATGGCATGCACGATTTTCTCTTATCCAAGCAAATAGTCGAAGAACTTCAAAAAATCATCCAAGAAAAGAAACTGGAGAACGTTAAGAGTGTTTCTTTGGAAATCGGAAGCATCTCAATGTCGCATGACGGGCACCCTGAACACTTGGAAGAGATTGATCCGGAAAATCTCCGTTTCGGGTTGGAAAGCCTGGCCAAGGATGGTCTGCTCAAGGGGACTCGTTTCAACATCCGCAAGATTCCTGGAAATGATTGGAAAATAACCGACATAGAGGTATAATTAGCCTATAAGTCTTTATTTCAAAAAATATGATCAAAGTTGCTATCAATGGATTTGGGCGAATCGGAAGGCCGAGCTTTAAGATTGCTTTCGAAAGCGAGGATTTTGAAATCGTGGCTGTGAATGATCTGACGGATGTCAAAACCTCCGCCCACCTTCTCAAATACGATTCTTCTTTTGGAATTTGGGATCACGAGATAGTGGCAGATGAAGAAAATTCAGAGATTGTTGTGGATGGCACAAGAGTTAAATATTTCAAGGAGACTGATCCGGAAAAGCTTCCCTGGGGAGATCTGGGTGTGGATGTGGTTCTGGAGTGCACCGGCGCTTTTGAGAATAAGGAGGATTTGGGAAAACATCTTCGCGCCGGCGCCAAGAAAGTCGTTCTGTCAGCTCCAGCTAAGGATGATACGCCGGTCTATCTTTTGGGAGTGAATGAAAAGGACTATCAAGGAGAGGATATAATTTCGAACGGCTCTTGTACGACCAATTGCTTGGCGCCGATGATAAAGGCGCTGGACGATAATTTCGGAGTGGAAAAAGGCTTTATGACTACCACTCATTCCTATACTAATGATCAGCGTCTCCAGGATCTTCCGCACAAGGATCTTCGTCGGGCACGCGCGGCAGCGCTTAATATCATTCCGACAACCACTGGCGCGGCCAAGACAGTCGGAAAGGTTCTCCGTCAACTGGCAGGACAATTGGATGGAATATCCTTCCGAGTTCCGACCCCGGTAGTCTCCATTACGGATTTTGTCTGCGTTCTCAAGAAAGAAGCTACAAAAGAAGAAGTTAATGAAGCCATGGTCCAAGCCTCTCAAAACGGGATGAAGAATATCCTGGGAGTGACGGAAGAACCTTTAGTTTCCATGGACCTCAAGGGTGATTCGCATAGCGTTGTTGTTGATCTTCCCCTTACTATGGCCAATGGAAATCTGGTTAAGGTGGTTGGCTGGTATGACAACGAGTGGGGATATTCCAAGCGTTTGGTGGAAATGGCGAGATACATTTTAAAATAAAAATTCAAATCTCAAAATGAAAAACCAAGGTATTCGCTTCGCTCATGACTTTGTATGTTTTTACAAATAGTCGTCCTGAGCATGGGCGAGGGACACCAAAATTTTGATTTTTGATTTTTAAATTTTGAGTTATTTTCGTGTTTGACGTTCTAATTAAAAACGGAATAATTGTCGATGGCACCGGACAAGCTAGTTTTCGGGGAGATGTCGGAATCAAGGAGGAGAAGATTTCAAAGATTGGAGACCTTTCCAATGAAAGGGGAGAAATCGAAATCGACGCAGACGGACGAATGATTTGTCCGGGTTTTGTCGACATCAATAATCACAGCGATACTTATTGGCGGATTTTTTCCAACCCGGATTTGGAAAGTCTTGTCTATCAGGGAATAACTACAATCGTGGGTGGAAATTGCGGAACTTCCTTGGCTCCGCTTCGGAGTCCTGAGACCATCAACTCGGTCCAAAAATGGACTGATCTTAGCAAAGTGACGGTGGATTGGATTGATTTGCCGGAATTTTTTACCGTTCTCTCCAAGAGTCCACTGGCGGTCAATTTTGGAACTTTGGTAGGGCATGCTACGCTTCGGCGTGGTTTTTTGGGAGACGAAGCTAGAAACCCGACATTAGATGAAATGGAGGTGATGGAGGAGATGTTGAAAAAATCTTTGGAGAGGGGATCTTTGGGTATGTCGACCGGTCTGGTCTATACTCACGCCAAGCTCACCGGAGAGGAAGAGCTGGAAAGGTTAGCTAGGATTATTAAGAAGAAAGAAAAAGTTTATACCACTCATATTCGAGGAGAAAAAGAAGAGCTTGTCGAATCGG
>JBMOKR010000094.1:0-6502 GCA_049324335.1 Patescibacteria group bacterium
CGTTGTCGCGCTTACGGTTTTTGGCAAGGAGCTTTTTGACATCTATATTTCCGGCTCAGGAACCGGATTTCTCTGGAGGGTATTTGTAATGAGTTTTTTAGAGGTAGTTTTGATATTCAGCGTGGTCTTTTCCTTTCTTCCTCGAAAAACCGCTCTGGAATGGATTTCTGGCGATGCTCTCAACTATTTGGCGGGTGATTGGTTTCGCTTTGTTTGGGCAGTGGCTCCATTGCTTTTTCTTTTTGTCATCCACAAAAAAATCAATCGCTAAGATACTGATATTGACGAAAATCTAGCAAGGAGTATAATTCCAAAAGTTGGTTTTTGCTTTTTTCTTAGTCCTAAAAACTAGAAGCTAAAAGCTAAAAACTTACATAAATGCGCCTATAGCTCAGTTGGTAGATCCGCCAGCCGGCGGACTTTTAAGCAAACGGTCCCAATGAAGTTCCTTGTTTACGCAATTTATAATAAAAATAGAGACAAGATTTACATAGGGCACACTTCTGACTTAGATAGCAGAATCGAAAGACACAATGGAGTTTTGAAAAACAAAAGCAAGTCTTTTACTCATAGGAACAGTGGAAAATGGGATTTAGTGTATAGTGAAGAATTTGAAACCAGGATAGAATCAATTAATAGAGAAAGAGAATTAAAAAGTTTTCGCGGAAGGGAATTTGTCAGAAGTTTAATAAAAGAAGAATAGCATAATGCGCCTATAGCTCAGTTGGTAGAGCAGTTGCCTTTTAAGCAAACGGTCCCAGGTTCGAGTCCTGGTGGGCGCACAAAATAGTTTTTAGTTTGTAGTTTTTAGCATCCAATTTTCTGGATGTTTTTATTTTCCTTATCAGGCTTAACCTTTTTCCCTTTTGATGCTACAATAGTCTCATGGAAAAGATTCGATTTATCAGCCTTTTGGCTTTAGTATTTTTGTTTTCCGGCTGTTCCTTGCCTTCCAAGGAAACTGCTCCGGTGGAAACCGGCGGTCCTAATTTGACCCCCAGTTCTATCTACCAGGCCAACGACGGCGGCTCCAACTGGCTTCCGCTTCATGATAAGACGCTAAAAATTGAATCGGCCGATATATTATCTATGGCGGTCAGTCCGACTGAAGGAGTGGCTATTTTTGGCCTAGCGGAAGGAGGAATATTGAGAACCTCAGACAAAGGACAAAGTTTTGAATTCTTGTCCAAATTTAAAGCGGAGAAAGTTTATGGCCTGGAGATTGACCCGACTGATTCGCAGGTGATTTATGCTAGCGGAGTCTGGGAAAAGCGAGGAAAGATTTATAAGACTCAAGACCAAGGAGAGACTTGGAAGGAGATCTATACCGAACCGGCGGACGGACCGCTCGTGATTTCTTTGGCAATAAGCCAGAACTCAAATGGAGCGATTTTGGCTTCTGATTCTGAGGGCGCGGTTTTCAGAAGCGCTGACAAGGGCGAAACTTGGAAAAAGGTCTTTCAGTCTGATGCTCCCATTACCAAAATAATTTCAGGCAAGAACTCTGCCTCTTTGTTTTTGATTGCCCAGGGAGGCCGGGTGTATCGAGGCAATAGCAATGCCACCGGATTTTCCGAAATTACTAAAAATATTTTTGATTCTCTTAAGAAAAGCGGAGAAATCTTTTCCGGAGAATTAGACTCCAAAGGGAATCTTTATTTGGGAGGAGAGTTCGGACTGGCTAAAAGTTCCGACAATGGAAATAGCTGGTCGGAAATATCAATCTTGAATGATCCTAGCGCTTTTCCAGTTAGGGCTTTAGCGATAAACCCTAAGAAGGAAAAAGAAATAATTTTCGGAGCGGCTAGGGCGGTCTATCGGTCCAACGACGGCGGAGAAAGCTGGTCCAGTTATCAGCTAAACAACTCTTCCAAAATTGCCGGAATTTTGAAATTTTCTCCAGTTGACACCGAGTTAGTTTATCTGGGACTTTTTAAGAAATAATCAAAAAAATCTATGTATCAAGAAATTATCAGAAGTAAAAAAGAAGATTTTGAAAAGGCGGTAGAATATTTCAAGAATGATTTGGGACAACTCCGGACCGGACGGGCGCAGACAGCTCTGGTGGAGAATTTACTGGTGGATTACTATGGCTCGAAGTCTCCTATGAAGCAGGTGGCGAGCATTACTATTCCAGAACCCAGAACAATCATGATTTCTCCCTGGGACAAGGGAAGCTTGGTGGGAATAGAGACGGCTATCCGTGAATCTCAGCTTAATCTTAATCCAATGAATGACGGGCAAGTAGTGCGGATAAATATTCCTGCCCTTACGGAAGAACGGAGAAAGGAAATGGTAAAGATTTTGAATCAGAAGTCAGAAGAGGCTCGAGTAGCTATCAGAAGGATTAGGGAAGAAATTTGGGAAGGAATCCAAGAGGCGGAAAAATCAGGTAAAATTGGCGAAGACGACAAGTTTTCGGGAAAAGATGCTCTACAAAAGGTAGTAGATGAATATAATGATAGAATCGAGGAGATACGCAAG
Organism: Patescibacteria group bacterium; assembly: GCA_049324335.1. Classification (GTDB taxonomy): domain Bacteria; phylum Patescibacteriota; class Minisyncoccia; order Moranbacterales; family UBA2206; genus JBMOKR01. Next base: position 2,485 of record JBMOKR010000094.1, read on the forward strand.
AAGAAGGAAGAAGAGATAATGACAGTATAATTTTTTTAGCTATGTCTTTTATAATTCTTTTCATAATAATCCTGGCAATCCTGGTCTTTGTTCATGAGCTGGGTCACTTTGTCGTGGCCAGAAGAAATGGAGTTAAGGCGGAAGAATTTGGATTTGGATTCCCTCCAAGATTTTTGGGAGTTTATAAAAAGAATGGAAAGTGGAAATTTTCTTGGGGCAGAAAGGAGATTGAGAGCGATGACACCATTTATTCCTTAAATTGGATACCACTAGGAGGTTTTGTGAAGATTAAGGGAGAGGACGGAGAAGTTAAAGATTCTGATAGCTTTGCCTCTAAGAGCGCTTGGGTGAGGATAAAAATTCTCTCGGCCGGAGTGCTTATGAATTTTTTCTTAGCTTGGATGGTGATTTGGCTGGCGATGATGATCGGGGTGCCGGAGGCAATTCAGGAGGGCAGCGCTAATTTTAAAAATTCCAAAATCCAAATTGCCGAAGTTATTCCCGAGTCTCCCGCCCAGGAAATGGGATTCAAAATCGGAGATGAGATTGAGAAGAAACAGGCAGGGAGAGAATTTAAGGATATCCAATCCGTTCAGGATTTCATCCGGGAAAACAAGGGCAAGGAGATCAGTCTTTTAGTCAAGCGCGGTTCCGAAGTTTTGGAGCTTCGGGGAACTCCACGGATAGATTTCCCAGCCAATCAAGGGCCACTCGGGGTAGCGTTGGCAGAAACGGGCATTGTCAAGTATTCTTTTTTTGAAGGACTTTGGAAAAGCTTGCTCGGGCTATTGAATATTCTTCTTCTCATGCTTTCCACGTTGTTTCTCCTCATCAAGCAGTTGATTTTGGGGCAAAGCGTGAGTTTTGAAGTGAGCGGACCAGTTGGGATTGCTGTCATGACAAAACAGGTGGCTAGCCTGGGACTAGTCTATGTTCTTCAATTTGCCGCGCTTATCAGCGCCAATCTCGGACTCATTAATATTTTGCCGATTCCGGCCTTAGACGGCGGAAGAATCTTGTTTATCTTAATTGAGAAAATCAAGAGATCCCCCGTGAGTCAAAAGACTGAACAGGCTTTCCATACTATCGGCTTCATGTTGCTTATCGGACTGATGATCTTGGTAACTTTCAGGGATATTTGGAAATTATTTAAATAGGGGTTCAAAACAAAAAATAAGCAGATTTTGACAGAAGAAGCGCGCGTCCGCTATTATTAGAAGACGCTTGGATTTGGCGCTTCTTTGTTGTATTTGAGGCTTTGCGAACAATCAGAGAAGCTTAAGTTATGTTGAAAAAATTTTCTAAAATTATTCAGGATTGGAATGGCAAGATATTCGGCCAGATTGGAAAGGATATTGGAATTGACCTTGGAACGGCCAATACTTTGGTATATGTCAAAGGCAAGGGTATAGTTATCAACGAGCCGTCAGTCGTAGCTATCAACAAAAAAACTGGGCAAGTCCTGGCCATCGGCAAGGAAGCTAAAAAAATGGTGGGGAAAACTCCGGGAAATATCGTGGCCACTCGTCCCTTGGTAGACGGAGTTGTTAGCGACTTTGAGGTGACAGAACAGATGCTCAGATATTTTATCGACAAGGTCCATAAGGATGAATTTAATTTTTTTGCTCGTCCCCGAGTGCTTATCGGGATTCCTTCAGAAGTCACGGAAGTGGAAAAAAGAGCGGTGATTGACGCTGCTCTTTCGGCCGGAGCGCGGGAAGCCTTCCTCATTGACGAACCGATGGCGGCTGCTATCGGAGCGCGTCTTCCAGTTCAGGATCCGGCTGGGAATATGGTGGTAGATATCGGCGGTGGAACGACCGATATTGCCGTAATTTCTCTAGGAGGTATTGTAGTCTCTCGAAATCTGCGAGTGGCTGGGGATGAAATGAACGAGGATATTGTCAAGTTCTGTCGGGAGGAGTTCAATCTGCTTATCGGAGAAAAAACGGCCGAAGATGTTAAAATTGCTATCGGAAGCGCCTATCCTCAGAAAGAAAGAATGAAATTGCCGGTTCGAGGAAGAGATCTCATAACCGGACTTCCCAAAGAGATAATCCTGAATGACGATCAGGTGCGCCAAGCGCTCGGTCGGTCGATTCGGATTATCATCAACAACATCAAGACGGCTATCGAAGAGACTCCTCCTGAACTCCTTTCTGACATAATGCAGTCCGGCATAATCTTGGCTGGAGGAGGAAGCCTTATTCGGGGCTTGGACGCCCTAGTAGCTAATGAAGCAGAAATGCCAGTCAGAATGATGGAGGATCCGCTCACGGCTGTTGTTCGGGGGACTGGCCTGGTTCTGGAAGATATCAATACTCTCAGGGAAGTGCTAGTCGAGAGTCAACACGAAAGGAATTTTCGTTAAACGTCCCAAATCGTATGGCCCGTTTCAAATTAAGATATCTCAAATTCTTCCTGGTCATATCAGCTTGTTTGGCGCTCTTGTTTTTTAATCCATTCAATATTAGTGAAGGGTTGCGTTTTTTGTTTTTCAAGGTGGCTTATCCCTTTCAAAAGACTTTTTATTTTCTAAGTTCCAAGTCTGAGGAAGCCGTCGAATTTTGGTCGTCAATATCTTCTTTGGATTCCGAGAACGAAAGATTGCTCAAGGAAAATAATCGCTTAGCTAAAGAGCTGGCTCTTTTCAAAGATGTGAAGATAGAAAACGAGTCTTTAAGGAAACAATTGGAACTAGCTCCCCGGGACAAATTCCAGCTGGAGGCAGCTTTTGTCATAGCCAAAGAGCAGAGAGGTGTCGGTGATTGGATTATGATTGATAAAGGAAGCGATTTTTCTCTGATGCCGGGAATGCCGGTAGTGGTTGATGATGGTATACTAGTTGGACAGATAAAAGAAGTCTATGCCAATAGCTCTCGGGTGAGGTTGATTTCTGATCCCGATTCAGTAGTGAATGTTTTGGATGTTGAAAGCGGAGCCAAGGGAATCGTCAAGGGAGAATATGGCCTGGGAATCCTTTTGGATTTAGTGGAGCAAAACGAAGCCATAAAATCAGGAGATATGTTAGCCACTTCCGGTTTAGGAGGACAATTTCCAGAAGGACTTCTTGTTGGAAAGATAACTGAAATCAAAAGCTCAAAAGACAAGCTTTTTCAGCAAGCCATTGTGACTCCCCAAGTCAGGTGGAATGATTTAGAGGCGGTTTTTGCGATAAAAAAATGAGAAAACGATTGGCCATCTGGCTGATTATATTTTTTCTGGCGATTTTTACTCAGTCATTCTGGCTGAGTCTTTTTCCCTGGATGCTTGAGTCTTCTTTGATACTGGTGTTTCTCCTCTTTTTTTTCATCTTTTCTCAAGTGGAAGAGCGGTGCCTGTTCAAGATATTTTTGGGGAGCGGAATTCTTGTTGATATCCTATTCTTCTATCCTATTGGATTTCACGCAGTCTCATTTCTTCTGACTTTTGCGCTACTCAGTTTTTTTTCCGAAAAGATATTTTCCGTTCAAAAAGAGAATCCAGTTCTTTCCGGACTAGTTCTAGTTATTGTGGCTTCTTTCTTCGAGCAATGCGCGGAGCTTCTTTTGGGACGGATTCTTCATATCTTTGGGAAAGATTCTTTAGTTAGGATAGGAGCTGGAGAGATGATTGGAAATCTGCTTTTTGTTGCCGGAGCCTTTCTGATCCTTTATCCATTGTTTAGGAAAATATCAGAGAAGCTCAGCTTTAAGAACCCGACACTAACCATAAAAAAATGAGAAATTGGATCAATTTTATCTTTCGAATGAAGCGGATCCGACGTGGAGCCGAGATTGAAGACTCCATAATGACCATTACGGAAAAAGAGAAAGCGCTTATTGAAAAGCCCCTAAAGAGAAAAGGCTTATCCATTTTTTGGCTTTTCATTTCGCTTTCCTTGGTCCTTCTTCTGGCGCGTGTTTCTTATCTGGTTTTTATAGAAGGCGAGCGCTATAGCGATATTTCCAAAAATAATCGCATTAGGAAAATGGTCATCAAAGCGCCACGTGGAGAGATTCTGGATAAGTTCGGACAT
>JBMOKR010000095.1:0-6442 GCA_049324335.1 Patescibacteria group bacterium
TCTTCAACAAGCTCAGGAAATTTGGCCAGTTCTCGCATAAGACTCAGTTCTTTTTCATCTGTCAATAAATTAAGCTCAGCTGACGACTGATGACTGATGACTGATGCCTTTTCCAAAATACTCGCTATCCTAGCATGAGCATATTGGACATAATATACCGGATTTTTTTCTGATTTTTCTTTAGCCAGATTCATATCAAAATTGATATGAGAAGACGGAGCATATGAGGCAAAGATGAACCTGACCGCGTCCTTGCCCACTTCGTCAATAAGATCATCTAAAGCAAAGTAGACCCCTTTTCTCTTAGACATCTTTATCTCCTTGCCATCTTTTAATACCCTAACGATTTGAGAGAGAATATAGCTTATTTTATTCTCGGCTCCTAGGATTTTTTCTACGAAATTTTTAACAACCTCCGTCTCCTTGAAATGATCAGCGCCCATTATATCAATAAGCTTATTGAAGCCACGCTCCAATTTGTCCTTATGATAAGCAAAATCAACAGCCAAATACGTATACTTTCCATCACTCTTTTTCATCACTCTGTCTTTATCATCTCCAAATTCAGTAGACTTGTACCAAAGAGCGTTGTCTTTTTCATATACTAGATTCTGGCTCTTCAGTCTATCAATTATCTCTTCTACCTTCCCCTCATCATGCAGTTTTTTCTCAGAAAACCAATTGTCGAAGACTATTCCAGATTTTTCAGCTGTTGGCTTGATGAATTTTTCCAAAATCTTATTTGCGCCCCAATTGCCTATCCGCATTGGATCGTCCAGAGACTTGTCCAAATCATCACTCAGTTCATCTATATAATCACCTCTGTATTGTGCTTCTTGATCTTTGAGAATTGAGTGGCCCAAGACATTAATCTGATTTCCAAAATCATTAATGTAGAATTCCCGCTCTACTTTGGCACCAGTCTTTTCTAAAACATTAGCTAAGATATCTCCAATAGGCCCACCTCTTCCATTTCCTAGATGAATCGGACCAGTCGGATTGCAAGAAACAAATTCCACTAGATATTTTTCGCCTGATTCTTTCGGGCTATTTCCAAAATTTTCTTTTTCTTTGTTTATCTTCTTGAGTAGTTCCCCAAAATACCCATTTGCCAAGGTAAAGTTTATATATCCGGGACTAACCACTTCAACTTTTTCCAAATCCGCGTTTTGGATTTTAGATATCTCGTCTTTGATATTCTCCGCTATCTCCATAGGAGCTTTTCTGAACTTCCCAGCCAAAATCATGGCGATATTGGTCGAATAATCTCCAAACTTCTCATCTTTGGCATAAGCAACTTCGATTTTCGGCATCTCAAAATCCTCCCAATTTTCCCGGTCTTTGAGCTCCAATAAGGCTTTTTCGACGATTTTTTGGATATTTTTCTTCATATTCTTCACTTCAATTCTAGCCTAGAATCGGGAAAAAATAAAGAAGCTTCGACCTTTTCGGCGAAGCTTCTTTTCTTCAGAATAAAAGTTTGTCTAATTCGGATTCACTTCCTTATAGGCGCAGGATTTGACCGCTTTGCCATCACTGCTCGTTCCGCCATACTTCCCTTCACAGGTCCATTCCCAATAATTCCCGTCGGCGCTTACATTGACCGGAGTGGGAGTTCCTTCATCACACAAGTTCTCTTCCGGACGTTGGCAGAATATCTGATCTTTGGCATCGCCTACCTCTCCATTAACCGGCAAGTAATAGTACTGACATTTTGGAGCTGAGCAATCCGCAGAAGAATCTACTTGGGAAAGCGTCGTATTGGAAGAAAGATTTTCATTGTCTCCGGAGCAGAAAGAGGTTCCAGCTGGAGCCCCCGACGGATTTCCTGAGGCATTCACACAAGTCGGCTTAACGGCGATGTCCACCGAATCAGCTTCTGACCAATGAGCTAAGCCCTGATCATCCCTGACTCGGAAAAATACTCGACTGGTAGTATTGGGAGGAAGATCTCCGTAAGAAAATGAGGCGGAAGTGCTAATCGGACTAGAACATCCCGGCGCGCCAAGGCACCACTCATATCCAACAATAGGGTCTCCTTCTATGTCTGTGCCAATACCTGAAAAATTGACAAAGGATTTATATTCTACCGCTCCCGATCCAGTAAGATTGCTTTCCGGATTGGTAATTTCTGCTACTGGAGGATTGTTGCAAGACTCAGTCGTCGGAACATTAGTACAGCTTGTTCCAGAAACGGTGCTCCAAACAACCGCCGTGGCTACTCGCGTCTCATTCACGCAAGCTGACCAAGAAGATACTGAGCTGATATAGTGGCAGAGATATCCGGAAGTGTAGCCGGTACGCGCCACTTGCCTAGTTGTCCAATAGCCTCCCGGGTTGGGGACTCCATTGTTAGAACAGATATAGGCCCCGGTACAACTATTGAAAGCGTTCCAACCATAATAGCTGGCCGGCGCTCGGCCGATTCTATCGCAATCGCCTGGACTTTGCCAGACTGATCCGTCCGTACACTGGTAAATATGGTTGGAAATGTTCCAACGGCAACTCTCCCAGACATTTACCGTGTCATAATAAGTGTAAGAGGAAGAGTAAGAAGTGACATAAGGATCGCTCCAGGCGTTGGAAATATTCCAAGAAAGAAGAGTTAAGACTGCCAGAAAGAGAAGAAGAAATAATTTTTTGTTTTTCATCTTTTTATATTTAAAATTAAAATTATATCTTTATCTCATCCCCCATCTTTTTATATTCACTTTCTTTTTCTTTGTTTCCTAGCGCGTTGTATATATTAGCTAGGACGTAAGCTAGATTTTTCTTTTCCGCCATTTTTCCAGAAACCAGTAAAGACGGGTCTTGATCGAGATTATTCATTCCCTGAATGGCGACTTTTTCGGCCTCCTGATTTTTGCCCTGGCGATAAAGCGAATAGGCCAAAGAGCCGTAAGCCATCACTTTTTTCCCGTCTAGGCGCAAAGCTTTTTCAGCCATTTCCTGAGCCATGGGAAAGTTTTCTCGAGCCATTCCAAGCTTGGCCAAGGCCAGGTAGGCGTTAGCTTCATTGGGCGAATAGACCAAAGCTAGTTTCAGCTTGGCTTCAGCTTCTTCAAGTCTTTTAAGCTTAATATAAAGATCGCCAAGAATCTGGAGCGACTCAGATTTTAAGACCGGACTATCCAACGGACTATCTACGACAAAATTACAGTTTTTTACCGCTTCCTCAAAAAGATCAGAACGAGTTGCCTCAAGCCGGCAAAGCTGGGCGTATATATTGAGGTTTTCTTTATTCACATCCAATTCGGCCGCCTTTTTGAAATCTTCCAGGGCTTTTTCCAAGATTCCCATCATATTGTGCGCATGTCCTCTTCCAACGAAAGCTTGGATGCTTACCGGATCGATGCCAAGAGCTTTGTTGTAACTTTGCAGAGAAGCGTTAAAATCACCTAGAGTTTCATAGACAAAACCCTCTACTCGATAAACTTCTGGATTGTTGGCATCTAATGCTCTGGCCTTCTCAATAGCCTCAAAAGCTTTTTGCCCGAAAGCCTTTTCTTCATGAAGAGCCACTCCCTTATTGGCATAAGCAACAGCCACAGCCAGAAGATTGTCTAAATCTCTTGGATTTTTTTTGAGTATTTCCAAATATAAGTCTATCGCCCGGTCATAATTTCCACTTTGTCCGTATATGAAAGCCAACTTTGAAGGGTTGGACCGCCTAAGACTTTCTGTTCCATTTTTAGTTACGGAAACACAGGCCTCTCTAATGGAAGTCTCGGATATGCTGGCGCAAATATGCTCGTCATACTGCCCAACAGCCTGCTGATAAAGATTCACGTCCATCACCCCCCGCTGACAACTCTCCTTTCGCTTTTCATCCTTGACACAGGAACAAAAAACCGCATCTTTCGACTCAATCGCCTTAGCATTAGCCTCTCCGTCGTTTTTAAAATTACAAGACGCTTCCGGCAAAAGCTGACTGACTTTTTCTGCCTGCGTTTTCTTTTCATCCTTTTGAATCTTGTTCTTCCAGAACATCCAACCAAAAACTCCAGCCGTCGCCACAAGAATCAGAATGATGATAATTTGATATTTTTTATTCATCTTTTTTTGTTTTTTAAAACTTTTAATTTGACTGAATTATACCATAAATTTCTTAGAAATACAGCCCTTCCTTGAAAGTTATCCACAATCAATGTTAGACTTCTAATATGAAAACTCTGAGTTTTAACAAGCGAGCCGGTTTTGATTATGAAATCCTGGAGAAGTTCGAGGCTGGTTTGGCGCTTTTGGGACACGAGGTCAAATCCGTAAAAACAGGACACATCAGCCTTAAGGAATCCTTCGTCACCATTCATGGCGAAGAATTATACTTAACTAACGCCAATATCCCCCGCTACAGTCAAGCTGGGCAGCTTAAGACCTATGACCCAACCCGGCCCAGAAAGCTACTTCTTAGGAAAGCGGAAATCAAAAAGCTGATTGGAAAATCGCGAACTTTGGGCTTGACACTAGTGCCCATTCGAGTATATACTAAGAAGCGACTTTTAAAACTGGAATTCGGCTTAGGAAAAGGAAAAAGAAAGATTGATAAGCGCGATAAAATCCAGAAAAGAGAGACTGACCGAAGGATACAGCGGGCCTTTCGGAATAAATAGGATTTTTACGGGGATGCATTGATTCGACAGGTTGAACTTTGAAAATAAGCAAGCTGACCAGCGCGGATTGTGTCATAAAACCAGCCGCAAATCTTATAAGTGCCAACTTATTCGAAAAGGCCAAGCGAGCTTTTGCTCCGCAAATGGCTTTAGCTACCGCCTAAATTCGCGGTGGCCATCGGAATTGCCAACTCCCGTAGGCAAATCTCCGGTGTCATATTCCGGGATAGTTCCTAGAATTTTCTCTTGATTCTTCGAGCGAATTGGCCAAGAGACGAGGTTGGAAAGATTTTGTCGTCTTCTACTTCCCTTCCTTGAAACAAAAAGACTGACTAAGCTTGTAGAAAGTTTTCGAAGATTTGATTCTGGACGCGAGTTCACTACTCGCCATCTCCACTCAGCTAATTATTATAATCCCAGTTAAATAGTTTCGCTTAGCGAAAATTTAACGGGATAAAAAGCCATAAGAAGGACCATAAAAAAAGTTTTTCCCAAAAAGAATGTCCAGCGGGACCGCATCAACGAACAGGTACGCTGTTTTGAAGTGCGAGTGCTTGATGATGAGGGAAATCAATTGGGAGTAATGAAGCCTGAAGAAGCGCTTTTGATTGCCCGAGAAAGAGAAATGGATCTGGTGGAGATAGCTCCCAAAGCCCAGCCTCCGGTCTGCCGAATAATGGATTATGGGAAGTTCCAATATCAGCAGTCCAAGCAGGACCGCCTCAATAAGGCCAAACAGAAGAAAGTTGATATCAAGGGAATCCGCCTCGGCCTCAAGACTGACACTCATGACCTTGATTTCAAGAAGAACCAGGCAGAGAAATTTCTAAAGAAGGGTCACAAAGTCAAAATTGAAATCATCCTTCGCGGAAGAGAGAAGATACAAAAAGATTTGGGAAAAGATGCTTTGGAAGATTTTCTAAAACTCTTATCTGTCCCCTTTTCGACGGAACAAGAAATAAAGAGATTCCCGCAAGGGTTTAATGTAATAATAACTCCATAAATTTTATGCCAAAATTGAAAACTCCCAAGTCAGTCATCAAAAAAGTTAAAATCTCCAAAAAGAAGAAAGTGATTCGTCGAAAAACCGGCCAAAACCACTATAACTCCAAGGAAACCGGACAAGTCGGCCGAAGTAAAAAAAGAGATGTCAGACTTTTTCGAACTGATGAACAAAATGTTCTGAAAGCCCTGCCTTATAATCATTAGAATATTTATTGGTTTACGTTTGCAGTTTCTTTAATTATCGTTCCTAGAAACCTAAAACCTAGAACCTAAGACCTAAAACTATGACCCGAGTAAAACGCGGCGTAGCCGCTTCAAAAAGAAGAAAGAACGTTATTGAAGATGCCAAGGGCTATCGCTGGAAAAGAAAATCCCACTTTGCCAGCGCCAAGCAGGCCGTCATTAAAGCTGGCAGTTATGCCTACCGAGACCGAAGAACTAAAAAACGAACTGCTCGTCGGCTTTGGATTACCCGCCTCAATATCGCTGTTCGGGAACTGGGAATGAAATACAGCGAACTTATCAAAAAGATGACCGATAAGAAAATTTCGGTTGATCGAAAAGTTCTCTCCCAGATGGCTGTCGAAAACCCGGGAGTATTTCAGAAATTCATCGAGCAAGTAAAATAATCCTGTCTTTCACAAAAAGCCCCGCCAAGAGCGGGGTTTTAAATTTTCATTTTTAAGGCCCCTTCCCTACCTCTTGTCGAAAAAAACCTCCCGCACTAATCTCCATAGTCCATAAAATGGCAACCAGAGCCAAAGAGTTTTTTTGGTCCACTTGTCAAAAAAAGCGTTCGGGCCTTTTTGAAAAAGCTGAAGCGCCAG
>JBMOKR010000096.1:0-6399 GCA_049324335.1 Patescibacteria group bacterium
AGTCTCCAGTTCCTTGATCCGACCTTCAGCCTTGTCAAAATCTTCCCAATTGCCGTCTCTTAGACATTCTACCTGAAAAGCCACCAAATATTCAAGCTGTTTGACCATTTCCAATTTTGACATACTTTTGGGAAAGATATAAAAAATTAAACAAATAAAAAATACCTTATTAATAAATTAATAAAATATTTCTTCCCTCCTAGAAAGAAATTTCCTAACGAACCTTAACTATTATACTCCCTCAAGGAGGTTTTGTCAATCACCTCATTTTTCCATTTTACCTCGGGCGCAAGAAAGAAACGACTTAGCCCTCCTGATAAGGCTTTTGGCTTTTTCACTGCCCGCTTCCGGATATCCCAGCTTCTCCAAGATGGACTTAGCCACTTCCCTATTGCCTTCAAAGGAAACTCTGTTGGTCTCCTGACTGACCAAAACCTGGGAGAATCCAGCTTGAGAAAGGGCTTTTTGAATGCTTTTGGCGCAACCACCACATTTTAAATTTACTATCGTTATCTCGGGCATATCTTTTGTTCTTATTGATTAAATATTACATCCGTAGTGGTCCGACCACTACGGATTTTTCAAGATTGAATTTATAGTCTCTTCATCCTGACAGGAGAAATTGCGGTCAGCCGAATAATATCTAGCCTTGTCTCCATAGCACCCGCCATTATTTTTGAAAACGGTCGTGAGCATCGGCATCAAAAACCCCACGTTTTGAGAACGAAAATGATTATAGAGATATTTCAATGTTTTCGCCCGCAATTGCTTATCCATTCGGGTGAAAGTACTCATATCATCCCCCCAGACTCCGCTCCAATCAAGATGTACTAAAACGTTATTGGCTTTCTTGGCGTATTTGTCATGCCAAAGCAAGGCCCAGCACCAACCGCCATCCGTTTCATTCCACCAGCGCGAAAAACAGGGTCCGCTTTCAACCGTTCCGTCATCCCCAAGTCCAACACCTCCTTCAATAAAATCAAATAGGCGCAGATATTTTTCATTCTCAATACTGTTGGTCTGAGCGCCAACCAAGATTGAAGTACCTTTCCAAGCAGCATATTCACGCATCTCCTGAATAATATCCTTCGCGTATGGTTCATCTAAGTTGGAATTTTCCTGATAGAAAACTTGTCCGAACATAAAAACTTGAATTCCATTATCAATAGCTTGCTCAGTAATATATCTCAGGTATTTTCGATATTCAGCTTTCCCGAAATAGGGTTTACAAGTGTGCTCTCCCCAGAAATTATCACTCCCACTCCGACACATTTTATCAAACTCGAACTCCCGATTCTCAGCCGGATAGTTATAGTTAGCTTTTTTATCAATAGCTTCGGCGATAAACATGCCATAAACCATGTCCTTCTTGATAATTTGCTTTTTCCTCTCGGCCACTTTTTCAAAATCCGGCGGATCTAACCAGGTTTCGACCGCCCGATGGATATATTGGCATTCTGAACGATTAATCATCTTGAGGGCCGTATTATCCTTGCCTTTGTATCCAAAAAACAGTCCATCCGCCACACAACCTTTCTTCTTGAGGATATCCATGGAGGGAGGTGGCAACGGTTCTTTTTCCGGCTTGGGATAATGTTTTATCTCTATCCGTTCCTCCTCCTGGCTTTTTTCTTCCGAAATAAAGCGCCTATTTTCAGACAACTTTTTCTTCCAGAGGAAAGCCCCCAGGAATATTCCCAAGATAACCAGCCCGACTAGAATCAAAATTGTCTTTTTTTGCTTGTCCATATCTTAATTATCCCATAACTTGAACTACTCCGCCAATTGCTAATACGCTTTTTCTGGATAAAACATTGTCTAAAAAAACTTCAACTTTAGACTCACTTAGTATATAATTGAAAAAAACTAACACCAATGACAATATTAAAATTCTTACTCTGGCATTACTCTTCTGGAATCGTTGGATTCTTCCGCAATTGGAAAAATTTCCTCTCTTTTGTTTGGTACTACTTCGGGGTAAAAATTCATCTCTTCTCTCTTTTTTCCAGCTGGCACAGAGATATTTCCCGAGTTCCTAAGGTCGGCTTCCATCCCATCCTCCTCCTGGAATCATTCCTGGAGAATATTTTTACCCGACTGATTGGAGCCTCCGTAAGACTCCTGGTCATTGGACTGGCCTTGCTTTTAGAAATCCTCATTCTCTTTTTCGGACTTTTGCTTTTCCTTGTCTGGATTTCTTGGCCAATTCTCCTGTTGGGTAGCTTATCTCCCCTTCTATCTCTGGATGCTTTCAGTCCAGCTGGCTTGAGTTGCTTAGCTGTTACTATTTTTTACCTGTTTATTCTTGCTCTTTCTTTCCTTTCTTTTGTTGGTAAAAGAAAAAATTATTCCGAGATGAGCTTTAAGGAACTTTCCCAAGAAAGTTGGTTTTCCCGAGTCTGGAACAGAATAGGAAAAAGCGAAGTCAAAATAACTCCCCAAATGGCATCTGACATAGGCAGTCTCGAAAGTTATCTGCGAAGTTGCGAAATAACTCTCGATGAATTCGAAAAAATAATCGTCTGGGAAACTAATACTTTTCTTGAGAAAAAAAGAAAGCGTCGCTTCTGGTTGAAAGAAAACCTGTTCTCCTGTCTGCCGATTGGACGCAACTGGCCCTATGCCTACACACGCAATCTGGACTGCTATTCTCAAGATCTTTCCCAAAATGATTTCTCTCAATATAAAGATTCGGAGCTAATCGGGAAAAATAAAGAGCTGGCTCAAGCCGAACTGGTACTCACTCGGCCCAGTCAGAACAGTTTGATAATCACTGGAGAGCCGGGCGTCGGAAAAGAGACCATCATCCATACCTTGGCTAAGAATATCCGCCACAACAAGATTCAGGAGGCCCTGTCAAACAAAAGGATTCTCAAGCTGGATCTTAAATCTCTCTTGATTAATTCCAAGACGGATGTCGAAAAAACTCTCCACAAAGTATTTTTCGAGGCCACTCAAGCTGGCAATGTTATTTTGGTCATCGAGGATATCCACGAATATCTCGAGGACGAACGCTATAAGAGTTTCTCTTCCATAATCTCCGATTATCTCGAATACCCCTCTTTCCAAATAATTGGCACCACCACTCCTTCTGATTTTCACAATCTCCTTTCCCAACATCCCGAAATCATGAAGAGCTGTGAAAAAATTCAAATTTCCCAAACTTCCCCCCAGGATACCCTGTCTATCCTTCTCTATAAGCTAAAGCCGATTGAAAAAAACCGAGTGCTCTTTACTTACCAGGCCCTTCGAGAGATAGTCGAACTTTCCGAAAGATATATCAGCGACTCTCCCTTTCCAGAAAAAGCGCTGGATCTTTTGGAAGAAACTAGCCTGTATTGGAAAAACAACCCCTCACAGAGATTCGTTGACAAAAGCCTAGTAGAAAAAGTTGTTTCCAATAAGCTGGGAGTTCCTCTGGGAGATTTGGGACAAAAAGAAAGTCGAAAGCTTCTCAATTTGGAAGAAACTCTCCATCAAAGAGTCGTCGGGCAAGATTTTGCCGTAGAACAAATCGCCGAAGTGGTCAGAAAGACGCGTATCGGGATGTCGGAAGACAAAAAACCTCTCGGAAGCTTTCTTTTCCTTGGTCCGACAGGCGTGGGGAAAACTGAGACTGCCAAGGCCCTGGCGGAAGCTTACTTTGGAAACGAAGAACGGATGATTCGACTGGATATGAGCGAATATCAAGGGCCAGACGCTGTAGAAAAGATTCTCGGCTATAGCTTCACGGAGAAAAGGGGGCAACTCCCCAATCAAGTGAAGGATTCTCCGCATTCCATACTTCTTCTGGACGAAATTGAAAAGGCTCACCCGGGAGTGCTAGATCTCTTCCTCCAAGTTTTGGATGAGGGTCAAATCACCGATTCCTTTGGAGAAAAGATAAACTTCAGAAATCTAATAATCATCGCCACATCCAACGCCGGTTCAGATAAGATAAAAGAATGTCTGGAAAATAATCTGCCCGCTGAAGAAATTCAGAAAGTTCTGATTGAACATCTGATTGATTCTGGACAATTCAAGCCTGAATTCTTAAACCGTTGGAATGGGGCCATATTTTTCCACCCGCTTTCATCAGAAGACATTGAAAAAATAGCTTCGCTTATGCTGGCTAAATATGCTAAGCGTCTCAAAGAAAAAGAAAACATCGAAATTACCTTTCCTCCCGAACTCACCGGATTAATCGCCCAAAAAGCTTTCGACCCGACTTTCGGCGCCCGAGCAATCGGTCGCTTCATCGAAAACAACGTCGGAAGCGTCATCACCAAAAAAATAATTTCCGGAGAAATAAAGAACGGAGCTGATATGACTTTTGATGTAAAGGATTTAGGATTGGAAAAATAATCATATCTTGAAGAAATAGAAAAAGCCCGACACTTGTTCGGGCTTTTTTTATTGGAGCGGGTAGGGGGAGTCGAACCCCCGTCCTTTGCTTGGAAGGCAAATATAATAGCCGTTATACGACACCCGCTTTTTTACTAAAATCTATTGTAGGATAAAAACCTGGATCTTTCAAGACTGATTGTCGGAGTGCTGGGAATCGAACCCAGTCAACATGCTCCCAAAGCATGCGTACTACCGGTATACGACACTCCGCTAATTCGTAAGATATCAAAGAACTTCTCGTTGGACTGCCGGTATATTTATCCGCCTTGGGCGGACGACACTCCGTTCTTATACTTAGCCATAATATCCTTCTCATTCCCTTTGGTCAATACTGTTCAAAACAAAATCCCGATTACTCGGGATTTTGTCGCTATCTTTTGTTTTCGCCTTTTGTCTAAAACAAAAACTGAAAAGATTATTTAACAGCTTCCTTAAGAGCCTTACCAGCGGTAAATTTAGGAACGGTCATAGCCGGAATCTTGATCTTAGCCTTGGTCTGAGGATTGATTCCTTCGCGAGCGGCGCGGTTGGAAACCCTAAATGTTCCAAAACCGGTCATAGTGACCTTATTTCCGTCTTTCAAAGACTTAGTGATAACTTCCACCATTCCGTCCAAAGCCATTTCCACGTCCTTCTTGGACATATCGGCCTTGGCAGCGATAGCGGTTACTAGAGCGTCTTTGTTCATGTTGTTTGCCATTTTTCACCTCGCTTTCTAGGTCGCTACCGGCTAAAATGCCGAGAGCTTAATTAATTGTTTTTTAACTCTTGTCCGACTCCAGAAAAATATTTTCTTAAGGGACTATTCTATTTTACTATTTTTCTTTTAAATAAAGCAAATCGGAGTTATCCACAACTACCTAGCCACTTCCATCGCCCGAGTTTCCCGAATAACATTCACTTTAATTTCTCCAGGATATTTAAGTTCCTGCTCAATCTTATCTGCAATCGAGCGAGCTAATTTAATAGCGCCCAAATCATCCACTTTGTCCGGACGGACAAAAACCCGGATTTCCCGCCCTGCCTGAATAGCATAAGTCTTCTCCACCTCTTCAAAGGAATTGGCTACTGCTTCCAGTTCGCCAAGACGCTTGAGATAATTTTCCAGCGTATCTTTTCTGGCTCCTGGACGCGAAGCCGAGATGGCATCCGCCGCAGCAATCAGCATTGATTCCGGAGTTTCAAAGGGATAATCTTCATGATGCGATTTCATGGCGCTTATTATCGCCTTGTCCACATTGAATTTCTGAAGTATTTTGATTCCAATCTCAATATGAGTTCCTTGGACTTCGTGATCTACCGCCTTACCGATATCATGGAGAAGTCCGGCCTTCTTGGCCAAATTTACATCCAAACCCAATTCTGCCGCCAAGGCGCCAGAAAGATGAGCCACTTCTAAAGAATGCAAAAGAGCATTTTGGCCATAGCTGGTTCGGTAGCGAAGACGTCCCAGAATATGGACCAGTTTCGGATCCAGTCCGGCAATGCCGACATCGTAAGCCGCTGCCTCTCCGGCCTCTCTGATCTTGTTGTTAATTTCCTGTTTGGCAAATTCCACCGCCTCTTCAATCTTGGTCGGATGGATTCGTCCATCTCCTACCAATTTCTCAAGAGCAATCCGAGCAATCTCCCGACGCACCGGATCAAAACCAGAAATTACAATGGCTTCTGGAGTGTCATCCACGATGATTTCGATTCCCGTAAGTCTTTCCAGAGCCTTGATATTCCGACCTTCCCGTCCAATTATCCTCCCCTTGACTTCATCTGACGGGATACTCACCGTACTGGTCGTAACATCAGCCGCATGCGACCCGGCATATTTCTGGATAGAAGCTGTCATGATATCCTTGGCTTTCTTTTCCAGCTCTTCGTGATTCTTAGTTTCCAGGTCTTTGATCTTCTTAGCTAGAAGGTCCCGATAGGATTCTTCGGTAAGTTGAAGAAGAATCTTCTTGGCATCTTCTTTAGAAAGCCCGGCAATCTTTTCCAGTCGTTTCAGCTCCTGTCGTCTGG
>JBMOKR010000097.1:0-6393 GCA_049324335.1 Patescibacteria group bacterium
CAACCAAAAACGGCTCTCCCTTGTCGTCAAATATGAAATCCAGAGAATAGTTAGCCTCTGAGAAAACGCTTAATTTTCCCACTATCTGCCTCGCCATTTTCCAGACTTTCTCTGGAATGGCTTTTTGCGGAACAAGCATAGCCCTCGCTCCTTGATGGAAGTTGGTGAAAAGAGACGCTCCCTTGGCTATTCTGGAAAGAGCATAAATGAATTTGTGATTCATAAAAATCATCCGCAAATCAGCTACCTGTCTCCCCTTGGAAAAGCCAGGGATCCCCTTAGTGCTGATTATAAAATTCTGAACAAGCACCGGAAAATTTATCCTACTAGTCTTTATATTATTTTTTTCATCAATAATAATGTTGAACCCGCCTGATCCATAAAGTGGTTTTATCACAACCTTTTTTGATTTCACTCTTTTCAGGCAGGCCGCCAGCTCTTTTTCGCTGTTTACCAAAAATGATTCTGCCATAAATTCTTTAAGGAAAACATACTGAGACATCTTATTATCAAACATGGTCCGAAAAAGCGGATGGTTAAAAATTTTTGTTTTTGCAAAAATATCCATCTTGAGTCCAAATAATGAATAATCGAACTTGCCGGCAATCTTATCAAATATCAAATCTGCTTTGATGGGCTGGTTAATCTTTTCCCATTGGCCATTACGATAAGCCCAACTTTTCAGGAAAACATTTTTTTTGCTATCAAACCAATCGATGCTGGCCCTAAACATCTCTATGCCATTCTTAAGACCTCTTTCGTGCCAATCCTGAAATGACTCCCTGGTAGGAATACTAGTAAAAGGAATTTTTTTCTTCCAGTCATCCCCCTTATAAACAACTACGATCTTTTTTGACATGGCTTTTATTTGTTTACATCAATTAAAAATTTTCCCAAATTTCTTCTGCCAATTATAATATCGCTCTTGAGTTCTCCTCTGTCGATTATATTTACTTCGGCGCTTATCGCCAACTCATCTAAAACAAACTGTATTTTTATACAAGGCCGAACAGAAGCCCCATGAGAAGAATAAACGGCTGTAATATTGGAAAGATCGGGATGCTTAACCAAATTTTTTTTTCTCAGACTCTCCTCGATTGATTTAGCTTCTTCTCTGGAAAATCCAGCAGGCACTTCAATTTTGGAAAAAAACTTCAGAACATCGGCGAAGCCCAACTCCTTGGCTAAATCCTCATCAATTGAAGTTGAATAAGCTCCAGTGTCAATTTTGGCTTCAGTCTCAATCTCTTTCCCATTTTTCCCAACGAGCTTCACTTTCTCGACTGTTCCAATCACTCGCCGTCCGGAAATTTCTTCTAGCTCTTCTTCAATTTCCCCTCCGAAAAGATCCATTCCAACCCGCACACCCCGCTCAAGCGTCTTAATCTTAAGTCCCTTTACCCGATTCAGTCTTTCTTTAAGTCCGGACAGATTGGCAATCTGGATAGAAAGACCAGGGCGAGCATTGAGTTCAACCACTACCGGTCCTTTTTCCTTGTCGATAGCTACATCAACTCCAAGAAATCCGAGCTTAGAAACTTCCTGACACCGGACGGATAATTTTAAAATATCTTGCCAATGAGGAATCTTGATTCCGGAAAGAAGCAGTCGGGTTCCGGGAGCATATTCGATAATCCGACTCTTGCCCCAAACGGCTGTGGTAGTGGTTCCAGTCGCCAGGTCGATTCCCACTCCAATAGCTCCCTGCTGGAGATTGGCCTTACCGCCAGATTCCTTGGTCGGGAGACGAAGCATAGCCATAACTGGAACCTTGTTATAGATAATAACCCGGATGTCGGGTATACCCTTAAAAGCATATGGCTTAAAAACCTTGGAAAGCAATAGGCGCTCTTCAAAAAAAGCCGTGTCTGGAGTATTGGAAAGAGAATATGACCCGTCTAAAATATTTTGGATGTGATTTTTAAGATCGGAAATCGTAACAATCGAACGATCGGCCTTCACCCAAGCATCCTCGTGATTCTTCCTCTTTCCGTAAACTACTAGTATTCCCTCTCCTCCAAACCCCCGGCTTGGCTTGAGAGCGAAACTGCTTGGCAGGGTCTGCCAGTCAAAATTCTCGAGATCTTCTCGGTTCTTTATTTTAGCAATAAGCCCTGGAACTGGAATTTGATTTTTCTTAAGCACTCTCTTGCTAAGAAGCTTGTCATCCGCCAAACGCTTAGCTTGCTTCAGATTACACGACCGAACATACTCCAGATTTCTCGAGTTCATCCCCAGGATTTTCCGGCTATTTTTTAAAAGCTCCCACATCCCCCTAATTTATCCTTTTTAAAACCTCCTTGAAGCGAAATAGTTCTTTGATGCGAAGTCCGGTCCATTTGCCCAGAAGAATGTTGATTGGAACAGTAAAGAGCACTACCCAAGGATAAACCGCTAAAATCTTGATAAGGGCGCCCCAGCTAGCTAGATAATATCCAGCCACAGAGATTACGAGCGTCTCAATCGCCAGAACAATGGCCGTTTTTGTTCCCTTTTCAATTTGCACTGTAATAAATTTTTCGACCAGTGTAATCATAATAAGAATGGGGAAAATTGAAACAGCCGCCAGCCCTGTCCTTCGAAAAGACCCTCCAATTGTTAGCATGATTAAGATTGAAAGCGCCACTACAGTAACCATAATGGCAACTCGAGGCAAATAGAGCAATCGAAAAGACTTAAGCAGAAAACGCATAATCATTCCGGCCAAGATAACCGCCATAAAAATAACTACTCCATATTTGACACCATTGGTAGCTAAAAAGGCAAAAGTTACGATAAGTGGCGTATAAAGCCCAAAAGCCTTGATTCCGACAACCTGACGAAGAAATGCGATAAGAGTAGCTATTATTGGCAAAATCAATATCAGGATTATCGTCTCAAAAGGAACACCTTCAAACATAAAGAACTTGATAAGCGGGCTAATATTTTCCATAAAGTTATTTTAAACCTTTTACTTTCCGACTATTTAAGTGGCAAATAGCAATAGCCAGGGCATCAGCCGTATCATCTGGCCTAGGAATCTTGTCTAACCCCAAAATTTCCTTGGTCATCAGCTGAATTTGTTTTTTTTCCGCTCTTCCATAGCCCGTAACGGCTTGCTTGACTTCGAGCGGTGTATAACTGAAGACTTTAACATCTTTTTGAGACATTGTCAATATTATCGCCCCCCTAGCTTGGCTTACCTCCATGACTGTCTTTTGATTCTTGAAAAAAAACAGTTTTTCTATCCCTACCTCTCTAGGAAGATATTTGGCAAGTATTATTTTCAGGTCTTTTGAAATTTCAACTAGACGTTCTTCGTCCGTCTTTTTGGGGCTAGTAGCGATATGGCCAAAAGCTACCGCGCGAAGTTGGCCATTCCTTTCCTCAACAATTCCCCAGCCAACTGTCGCCGTTCCTGGATCAATGCCCAATACTCGCAACTTGCTTGATACTTTTTTACAAATTGTCATATATTTCTTCCACGTCGTCTTGATCGTCCAGCACCTCCAGAAGCTTTTCATAGGCTTCACGAGTTTTGTTGTCAACCGAAACGGTGGTTTTGGGAATATATGCCATATTTGAATTGACCACCCTAAATCCTTGCTCTGCCAGCTTTTCCTGGATCTGGCGCAAATCCTCAACTTCCGTGATGACGCTGAGGATACCTTCCTCGCTCCTGACATCCTTGGCTCCGGCCTCAATGGCCTGAAGCTCTGCCTCCTCATCTTTTCCATCTTCTGTTTCTAGATCTATCTGTCCGACTTTTTCAAAATTCCACATGGCGCTTCCCATTTCTCCCATCTTGCCACCACCTTTAAGGAGAAGGCTTTTGAGTTCTGAAACTGTCCGATTGCGATTGTCGGTGGCCGTCTTTATGATCATCATAATATTTCCCGGTCCCATAGCTTCGTAGATGATTTCGATTATCTCCTCGCCCTTAAGTTCTCCGGTTCCCCGCTTGATCGAGCGCTCGATATTCTCCTTTGGCATATTATCCATACGGGCTCGCTCAATGGCGAGGCGCAAGGAAAAATTCATATCCGGGTTGCCTCCGCCATCCCTCGCCGCAATGGTGATCATCTTTCCGTGCTTGGTAAAAATCTTGGCGCGTTTAGCGTCATTTATTCCTTTTCTATGTTTTATTCCAGCCCAATGGGAGTGTCCTGACATAGTTCACATAACATGAAACACATAACATGAAACCAAAGTCATATCAGAGTCCATTTTTACTGCTTAGTTCTATTCAAGTCTAGCATTTAAAATGCTCGGTTTCAAGAAAAATTACTAACTTGTCATCCTGAACTAGTTTCAGGATCTTGTTCTGATGAGATGCTGAAATAAATTCAGCATGACAGCTATTTTTAGCTTCTATTTCAACAAGAATATGCCCTTCCCGTCCCGCATGTGGGAGAAACCCATTCATTTTTCCAACTTGATTTCCGGCAAGTTGTCCCAAAGAAGTTCGAAGATACTCCGAAGGGTCTTGTATATTTCCGCCCCCTCAATGATGATGCCCATCTCTTCTTTGGGTGAAATGAGGGCTATTTTTTGAAATCCGTAGAGATTGATTTCGACAGAAAAGGGGTACTTTTCCGCTGAGACAGTCTTGGTCAAGCGAAGCTGTTCCTGATTACGGGAAAGATATTCTCTTTTAAGATTAGAGCTTTCCGGCAATATTCCTTTGTAATAGACGCCTTTTTTCTTCCGGCGCCGGATATAGCTTTCTGCCCAATCGTGTCCCAAAACCGGAACGATGTCATAACTCCCAAAAGCCAGGATCTCTTTTCCAAAGCGCAAAGTGTCTTCATAGACTTCCATAAGCCCGCTTTTTCCTTCAAAGAACCGGATTTTGGGCTTGTCCCCAGCGATATTGTAGATGGACTTGAGCTGAGGGAGGATTTCCGAAAAAAGACGCTCTTTTTGATGCAATTTTCTCTGGATCTTTTCCGGATCTTCTCCGACAAAGAGCCTTTTTTCGCCTTTTTTGGTTTCCGAAACCAATCCCTCTTTTTCCAGTTCTTCCAGAATGTCGTAGCCGGTCGTTCGCTTGATACCGGCCTTTTTGGCAATCTGGGCCACTGTCGCGCTTCCCAACTCCAAAGAAGCCAGATACACATCGGCTTTCTTGCCACTTATATCCAATTGTTCCAAATAGGCTTTGATTTCCATAAAATTACTGTCATCCCGGACTTGACCCGGGATCCAGTCCTTAAACATAACTTTTTCACTGGATTCCCGCTTTCGCGGGAATGACATATTATTTGAGGTGCCAAATTGGTACCTCAAGAGTATCTTAAAATCTTATGTCGATACTTTTCGTCAACAAATATAGTTTATCAGATATTCTGATTTATGTCAAATTAGGCTTGAAATAAGGGAATATATGGCAATTTGCTCAAAAACCTACTTGAAACTATTGACGACTTTTATTGACAATTTGCCCTCCTGGGTATATACTAGGCTGTTAAGATTTGAATCCGGGTGGTTCCGGACAAAAGTCTTAATAAAGGTTCTTAAAAACAATTTCCGAAAGGAGTTTCCCGATGGCTAACGAGAAGTGCTGGTGGGTGATCGAGGTCGCGGAGTATTACGAGAATCGGTGGTGCCAGCAGGCCCTCCGCGAGAAGGAGATCCTTATCCTCTTTTGCGAGGAGAGGGAACTCCCGGTCTCCAGACTGACGACCAAATGCGCCGACGAACAAGACGTCGGGATTAGCATCACCCAGCTCTCCCCGGATGGGAAGAGGGCGGAAAGGGAGGATATTCGGGGAAAAATCTACAGGGCAGCCTCGGCCCTGCAGGATCATCGGCGGAAGAAAAACAAAAAAGGGAGCTAGGTTACTGGGGAAGCACGGTATCAGCCATGCTTCCCCGACCAATTGAGTCCGCGAATGTTCGTGGGTTCATAGGTTCAGAACCTTACAATAAACTTCCAAAAGGAGTTCCAAAATGATGGATATGAACATCGACATAGCTATTTATGATGTCAATCTAAAGAGCGCTTATCTCTTCCATGTCCGCAGCAACTGCCTTGAGCACTTTTTACTCGGAGGAGGAGACCGTCTTAATACAATTCTTGATCTAGTGTGGTTTCTTGACAGCCATTGCGATAGGGAAGAAGTCCTCGTACGAATAATACTTTTCTCCGAAGGACATCCTGACTATGACTCTCTTTTCCGCTCTTCTAAGTCGCCTGAGTTCGATGAGCTAGCCGAAAAGGTTATGAAGCGAATCATAGAACTCTGTGAGAGTAGGGGTAAGAGTTATCCTCGTTTGATATGCGAGGCGCGCTTCGACTAGCGCTAGGGGAAGCACGGTATCATCCGCGCTTCCCCAACCAATTGAGCTTGCGAATGTTCGTGGGTTCATAGGTTTAGCACTTTAAACAATTTTCCGAAAGGAGAAGACAAA